>CBFCWZ010000010.1:0-25129 GCA_965601935.1 uncultured Ilumatobacteraceae bacterium | reverse complement strand
GAGCTCGGCTTCCAGCTCGTTCTCGGGTTCCTCGACTCCGTCCTCGAGTTCGCTCTCGGGTTCCCGGAGTTCGGCTTCCAGCTCGTTCTCGGGTTCCTCGACTCCGTCCTCGAGTTCGTTCTCGCGCTCGCCCAGCTGGTCCTTCAGCTCGTCGAGGTCCTGTCGGAGGTCGTCAGGGAGGAGGTCCCACAACCACGGCAGGGCGTCGGCACCGAGGTCGAACTCGTCGAGGTCGAACTCGTCGAACTTCTCCTCCAGTTCGCGCCGATGCTGCTCGAATTCGTCCTGCATCTCCTCCCACGAGGGAAGCTGTCCGAGCGTCTCGTCGAGCTGAGCCTCCACGTCGTCGAGGGCCGGCAGGCCGAGCACCTCACCCAGTTCGCCCCACAGGTCGTCGAGGCCGGGGATGTCGGCGAGGTCGAGGTCGGCGAGGTCGTCGAGCAGTTCTGCGCCGGGAACGATCTCGGGGAACTCGGTCGGCAGCAGGTCGGAACAGGCCTCGAACGCAGTCATCATCTCTTCGAAGATCGCCGGGATCTCGCTGAGTTCGAGGTCGCCCGGGTTCTCGGGAATCTCCGACCCGTCGAGGTCCTCGCCGAGGCAGATGACGAACGGACCCATCGCATCGAACACCGCGTCGAGACCACCAGCCTCGGTCTGAGCGGCGAGATCAGCCTCTGCCGCGACCGAATCGCCGTCGTCGCCGGCGAGGGCGACGGCCACCACCACGCCTCCGGCGATCAGGGCGCCGACACCGACCAGGGCACCGACGATCAGGCCCCGGCGGCGGGTCGTGGCCGGCGGCGAGTCGGGTGTCGCTGCCGGAGGAGTGCTGGGTGGTGGAAACGCGTTCATGTCCGTCCTCGGTTCACGTGCTGCCTCCAGTCTGCCCCGCGAAATCGGCCGTGCGCGGTCGCGGCACCGGAGGGCTCAAGATGTCCGGATGATGACTGCTTCGGGGCCGGCCAGGTTCCCGCCGGGCGAGGTGCGTCTCGGGTCGGAGGAGGCCAGCAAGTGGCCGTCGAGCCCGTCGGGCCAGGGGGCATGGTCGTCGGCCATGTTGATCGCGATCTCCAGCACGTCCCCGTCCAGCTCACGCCGGTATCGGATGATCTCGCCGTCGCTCTCCTCGACCGTCATCGCGCCCCGTCGGAGCGCAGCTGTGTCCCGGCGGAGACGGATGAGGTCTCGGTACAACGAGTGGATCGACCCGTCGACCCCCACCTGCCTGTCGGCCGAGTTGGTCGAGGTGTTCGCCGGGAAGGGCAACCACGGAGAGTCACCCCATCCGTGTCCCACCTCGAGGTCGCCGTCGCTCGTCCACGGGATCGGAGCGCGGCACCCGTCGCGCCCGTCGGGGTCGACGACCCGGTCGTCGGGGACGACGCCGTCCTCCAGGCCGAGTTCCTCACCGGCGTAGAGGAACGGCGTACCGCGCACGGTCAGCGACATCACCGCGGCGACGCGGGCCCGTTCATCGGAGCCGTGCCGGGAGCGATGCCGCACGCGGTCGTGGTTGGAGAGCACCCACGTCGGCCAGCGCGGCTCGGTGAAGTCGGCCTGCCCCTTCGAGAGTTGGTGCCGGAACCGTTCGGCGTCCCAGGGGGTGTGGACCGGGCGGAAGTCGAACGAAAGGTGCAGTTCGGGTTTCTCGGGGGTGCCGACGTAGCTGGCCGACTCGCCCTCGCCCAGCAGGTACACCTCGCCGACCATCATCGGGTGGTGCGGATACGAGTCGAGGAGCCTGCGCACCCGGTGCAGCAGGTCATGGCCGAGAGGCCGGTCGATGTGGAGGACGATGGCCCGCGCCCGGTCCTCGGGCAGGTCCGGGACGTCGTCACCCTTCCCGATCAGGTGGACCACGTCGGCACGGAAGCCGTCGACTCCGCGGTCCAGCCAGAATCGGAGGACGTCGTGCATCGCCGCCTCCACCTCAGGGTTCGCCCAGTTCAGGTCGGGCTGCTCGGCGAGGAACGAGTGGAGGTACGACTGGTCGGTCGCCTCGTCGTGGGTCCAGGCGGGCACGCCCTTGAAGACGGCCATCCAGTTGTTGGGCGGGGATCCGTCGGCCTTGCGGTCGCGCCAGACGTACCAGTCGCGCTTGGGGTTGTCGCGCGACGACCTCGACTCCACGAACCAGGGGTGCTGATCGCTCGTGTGGTTGGGCACCCAGTCGAGGAGCAGGCGCATCCCGCGTTCGTGGAGCGCAGCGACGAGTCGGTCGACGTCGTCCAGGCAACCGAACACCGGGTCGACGTCGCAGTAGTCCGAGACGTCGTAGCCGAAGTCGGCCATGGGCGAGACACAGATCGGCGACAGCCACAGCGCATCGACGCCGAGTCCATCGAGATAGGGAACCTTCCCGATGATCCCGCCGAGGTCACCGACACCGTCGCCGTTCGAGTCGGCGAACGACCGCGGGTAGATCTGGTAGACGACTGCGTCACGCCACCACTCGGCGTCGCGAGGACGCGTGTTCTCACTCATCTTCGACTCCAGTCACCACTCGGGATGGGTACGAGATCGAGCCCGGCACCGTACTCGTAGGCCCATGCCACCCGGCCCATGGTCGTCGTGACGAGGACGCGCGAGTAGAGCCCCTGGACCGTTCCCTCGACCCTGTCGAGGTGGGCGAGACACGCGTCGTACGTCTCTGGTCTCAGCACGTAGGAGCGGCCGCGGATGTCGGCCCGGCCGTTGAACAGCGCAGCCGGATAGTCGAGCCCGGTGTCGAACAGCTCGCCCGGCACCGAGTCGGGCTCTCCCTCGTCGACCACCCACCGCTCGAGCTGGGGCCACCGCACTTCGCCCGGCTGGAGGGTGCCGTACACGAAGAGGTGAGGGGGCCACGGCGCGGGTTCGGGGTGTGTCACGAGAGTCGTTCCAGGAACGACGGCGCGGCCAGTCCGATGACGTGACCGTCGCTCGGGATCGGGTCGTTGCGGCACAGGAAGGCCATCTTCTCGTCGACCACCCGCACCATCGGCATGAACTCGCCGTCGGCCGTCGCAGTACTCACGCTCGAGCCCCCGGACACGCTTGTCACACGCCATCCCGAGCGTGTGCGCTCGTCGAGCGCGGCGAACGTGATCGGCTGGATCCCGATCACGCGGCCGAGGTACTCCTCGGGGACCGACGCCCCGCCGGCGGAGAGTTTCGTCGGCGCCAACTGGAACACCTCGCGTCGGCCGAAGGTCCGTGCGAAGCGAGCCGTGGCGAGGGCGTTGACCTCGTCGTTCGAGGTGCACGCCAGGAGTCGGCCGATTCCGCGCAGATCGAGGTCGCGGGCGGCCTCCTCCGCGAGGACGCTCATCCGTCGCGCCGGCAGCCCGGCGGCGATCGCCCGCGTGACGCTGTACGGGTCGGTGTCGACCAACAGCGACTTGACCCCGTGACTCTTGAGGCTCCCTGCCAGGCCGCGGGCGACTGCGTTGCTCCCGGCGATCAGCACCCCGTCGACGTGGGCCTCGGCCAGGCCGAGTCGCCGAGCAATCGGCCCGGCCAGGAAGCCGTACACGACGATCGTTCCGATGATCACGAGGAACACGATCGGCACCATCTTCTCGGCGCCGTCGATCTCCCGGTTCTCCATCTCGAGAGCGAAGATGGCGGACACCGCCGCGGCCACGATGCCGCGTGGGGCCATCGCCATCAGGAAGGCGCGTTCGCGCCAGGGGAGGCTGGTTCGGATCGTGGAGGCGATCACGGCGAGCGGGCGGGCCACGAAGATGAGCAGCGCCAGGAACAGCAGCGACGGGCCGACGACGTCGAACAACTCGTCGGTCTCGATGCGTGCCGCGAGAAGGATGAACAAGGTCGAGATGAGGAGGGTCCGCAGGCTCTCGTTGAACTCGAGCACCTGCCGGATCGTCGAGCTGTCCCGCCGCGCCAGCCAGATACCCAGCACGGTCACCGCCAGCAGGCCCGCTTCCTCCTGGACCGCGTTGGTCGCGACGAACGCGCCGACCACGAACGTGAGGGTGATGGGAACGGCGAGCGCATCGGGAATGAGGAACCGCTGCATCCCGTAGTCGAGGATCAGGGCCGCTGCGAGCCCGATCCCGGCGCCGGCCACGAGGGTCTTCAGGACGATCAGAGCGACCTCGATCGCGGCATCGTCGGCCTGGTCGGCCACGACGATCTCGAAGGCGATCAGCGCAGCCGTGGCGCCGATCGGGTCGATCAGGACACCTTCGGCGCGCAGGATCGGTCCGACTCGTCCGGCGGGCCGTACGAAACGCAGGAGGGGGCCGACCACGGTGGGGCCGGTGACGACGAGCACGGCGCCGAGCACGACAGCCGGCTCGTAGGGGAGTTCGAAGATCCGGTAGGCCCCCCACGCGGCGACGATGAAGGTGACGAGCGCTCCGACGCTGATCAGGCGCCTGACCACCGTGCCCGTGTTGCGGAGCTCGCGCGGCGGGAGGTCGAGACCGCCCTCGAACAGGATCAGGGCGACCGAGATGGACACGAGGGGGAACAAGGTGTCGCCGAGGAGTTCGTCGGGGTCGACCTTGAAGACACCGCCGAGGATGAGACCGGCGATGAGCAGAGCGATGATCGACGGGGTCTGGGTGCGCCACGCCAGCCACTGGGCGAACACCCCGACGCCGAGAATGACAGCGAGCGAGATGCCGATGGACGGCCCTTCCGCGGCCAGGAGCGCGGCGATCATGCGGCGTGCTCCCGAACCATCCGACGAGAGCGTAGTTGTCTGCCGTCCACCTGGGTTGGAGACAGCGATCCGCAGGTGGATGTGGGCAGCGCGATCGGGCCTGGACAGATGGGGAACGAGGCTGCGCCCGGCACGCGTCGCCCCAGCTCGGGGCTACCGTCATGGCATGGCATCCCGTATGCAGCGTGTGACCTTCACCGGCAGCCAGGGCGATGAACTGGCCGCCCGGCTCGACCTTCCCGCCGGCCCGCCCCGGGCCTTTGCGCTCTTCGCCCACTGCTTCACGTGTGGCAAGAACATCCGTGCCGCCACCCGAGTCGCCACCGCCCTGACCGAGGCCGGGTATGCGGTGCTCCGGTTCGATTTCACGGGCATCGGACAGAGCGAGGGGGAGTTCGCCAACACCAGCTTCACGTCGAATGCCGAGGATCTGTTGGCGGCGGCGAACTGGCTGGAGGCGAACCACCGTGGCCCCCAATTGCTCGTCGGGCACTCCTTCGGAGGCTCCGCGGTTCTCGCCGTCGCCGGTCGGATCCCGTCCGTGCGTGCGGTGGCCACGATTGCCGCTCCGTCCGACCCGCAACACATCGTCCACATCCTCGACGGTGCCGAGGAGGAGATCGCCCGCACCGGCCACGCCGAGGTGGAGATCGCCGGTCGCTCCTTCGAGATCGGCAAGGGGTTCTTCGAGGACCTGCGCCAACAGGTCGTCACCGTCTGCGTGGCCGAGATGGGCGTACCGCTACTCGTTCTGCACTCGCCGATCGACCAGATCGTGTCGATCGACCATGCGGCGCGGATCTTCGAGGCGGCGCGCCACCCGCGCAGCTTCGTCTCCCTCGACGGAGCCGACCACTTGCTCACCGAAGATTCCGACTCGCGCTATGCCGCGGCGATGATCTCCGGGTTCGCTCACCGCTATGTGTCCGACGAGCGTGGCTCCCGGTCGGCCCCGCCCGCGTCGGCCCCGGTGGTCGTGGCCGAGACCACGACGGGCACGTTCCTCAACCACGTGGTTGTCGGCGACCACCGGATGCTCGCGGACGAGCCCGAATCCATCGGCGGGTTCGATGCCGGCCCCTCGCCCTACGACTACCTCGGCGCCGCCCTGGGCGCCTGCACCTCGATGACCCTCAGGATGTACTCCGACCGCAAAGGGCTTCCGCTCGAGAGGGTGCTGGTGGAGGTGTCGCACGAGAAGGTTCACGCCGACGACCTCGAGGGCGTGGCCGAGCCGGAGAAGTTCGAGGGGCACTCCGGCATGATCGACAGGTTCGACCGGGTGATCAGCGTCGAGGGATCCGAACTCGACGAGGCCGACCTCACCCGACTCGTCGAGATCGCCGACAAGTGCCCCGTGCACCGGACGATGTCGAAGGCCAGCGCCATCACGACCCGGCTGGCCGACGATCCGAGCGACTGACCGCTACGGCGCAGTCGCGGCGAGGCGTTCGCGGCGGCGGATGATCGACAGGTTCAACTCGGCCGACATGAGAGTGGCGATGGCGAGAAAGCTCAGCCACGTCACGAGCCCGAGCACGATCGCGAACTGGCCGTAGGTGTCGCTCGCGTTCGCGGTGATCCGTGTCACGAGCGCAGTGGCGTAGTGCTGCAAGACGCCGTAGACGATCCCCGCCGCGATCGCCCCCGGCCACACGTCGGTCCAGGACGGACTGGCCGAGGTGAGGTAGCGGTACATCGCCGCGATGACGACGATGTGGATGGCCGTCCCCCCGGCAGCGAGGAGGAGATCGCCGACGACATGGAACTCAGCGCCGTGAACGAGTCCGCTGAGGCTGATGCTGACGATGTGCGAGCATCCGATCAGCGCGAGTCCCACGAGCGCCCGACCGCGCTGTCTCGGCATCGGGTCCCGTTCGTCGAGCGGCACCTCCCAGATGTCGTCGTACGCGAGTTGGGCGCCCACGAAGGCCTTCGTGCCCGACCAGAGCGCCGTGACGAGGCCGACGATCAGCACTGTCCAGCTGCCCTCGATCGACGTCGGGTCCTCCGCCAACTCTGCCCCGAGCACCGGGATGTCGGCCAGAACGCTGTCGATGATGTCCTGCTGGAGTTGCTCGTTGCCCTGCAGCACCAGCCCGACGATGGTGGTGGCAACGATCATCAGGGGGAAGATCGAGAGAAATCCCCAGGCCGAGAGCAGCGAGGCGTTGCGGCCCGACTGATGCACCCGCCAGCCGTCGAGCATGCCCACGACGACATCGGCGACCGCCGACCGCTCACGCAGCTCGACGACCTTCGGGCTGGCGGTCCAGGGCATCGTCACGCCTCCTTCGTCAGGTCCCAGTCGACCGGCTCGCGGCCCGCTGCCACGAGGGCGTCGTTGGCACGACTGAACGGTCGGCTGCCGAAGAACCCGTTGTTGGCCGAGAACGGAGAAGGGTGCGGTGACTCGATCACCGAGTGACGGGACGTGTCGACGAACGACTTCTTCCGGCGGGCGTCGTTGCCCCAGAGAACGAACACGACGTGTTCCGGCTTCTCGTTGACCACCTCGATGACGCGGTTCGTGAAGTTCTCCCACCCTTTGTCCCGGTGCGACCCTGCCGACTTGGCGCGCACGGTGAGGGTCGCGTTCAGGAGGAGAACACCCTGGCGTGCCCATGCCTCGAGGTTGCCGTGGTCGGGGATCGGGAGGCCGAGATCTGCATGGAGTTCCTTGTGGATGTTGACGAGCGACGGCGGGACACGGACCCCGCGGCGGACCGAGAAGCAGAGGCCGTGAGCCTGGCCCGGGCCGTGGTACGGATCCTGCCCGAGGATGACCACGCGGGTGTTCGCGAAGGAGGTGAGGTGGAGTGCCGAGAACACTTCGGGGGCCGGGGGATACACCTCGTGGCGGGCCCGTTCGTCGGCCACGAAGGCCTGCAATTCGGGCCAGTACGGCTCCTCGAACTGATCGCGGAGGAAGGGATTCCAGTCGGTTGCCGGCATCTACCGCTGAGCACCGCTCACTGGGAACCGCGCCGACAGGGCACGACCTGGGCTTTTCGCGATTCGGCAGGGATGCTCGTCGTCCCTGGTCAGGGTCCGGCCGTCGAGGCGGTTCATCGAGCCCGCCTCCCTGCCCGCTGAGTCTCCTGGCACGTCTCGAGTGCCGTGTCCATCGTGGAGCCTGGGAGATCGCACATCGGCTGAGCAGGTCGAACGCTGCCCCCAACCCGCGCGAACGTCTGTGGTCATCGCACTAGACCTACCATGAACGACGTGTTCGATGAACTTGAGCGGTCGCGGATCGCGACCCTTCCGACCCCTCTCGAGAGGGGGCCAGAGCTTCCTGGTGGAGCCCGTCTCTGGGTCAAGCGGGACGACCTCACCGGCCTCGGCGGAGGTGGCAACAAGGCCCGCAAGCTGGAGTTCCTCTGTGGTGACGCAGTGGCCCAAGGGGCCGACGCCCTGATCACCGTCGGTGCCGCGCAGTCCAACCATTGCCGGATGACGGCGGCGGCAGGGGCGATGCTCGGCCTCGAGACCCACCTCGTCCTGTCCGGCGACGAACCCGCTCACGCCACCGGCAACCAACTGCTCTCGGAGTTGTTCGGGGCCCAGTTGCACTTCACGGGCGCCGAGGAGAGTCATTGGGGGGAGTTGGAGATCGTCCGGGAGCAGTTGACCGAGCGGCTCCGTGCCGACGGGCTCGACCCCTACTCGATTCCCATCGGGGGGAGCACCGCGGTGGGAGCAGCCGGCTACGCGCTCGGCTACCTCGAACTCGTGCAGGAGTGCGAGCAACACGGGTGCCGCCCGACGGAGATCGTGTTCACCTCGTCCAGCGGTGGAACCCACGCCGGGTTGTTGGCCGGTCGGACATTGCGCACGTCCGAGGTTTCGCCCGTGCCGGACGTCGTGGCCATCGGAGTGGCCAAGGGGGTCAACATCGGTTTGCCCGACGTGGCGGAACTGTCGGACCAGCTTCTCGATCGGCTGAACGTGCGCGCCCGGGTCGACCCGGCCGACGTGCACGTCGACACCCGTTGGATCGGAGACGACTACGCAGTGCCCACCGAGGCGGGCGACGAAGCGATCCGGTGGGCGGCCCGCCACGGCGGCTGGATCCTCGACCGGACCTACTCGGGGAAAGGCTTCTCCGGCGTGCTCGGCCGAGCGGCGGAAGGGACGTACGGGCCCGACGACGACGTGGTGTTCATCCACACCGGCGGATGGCCCGCGGTGTTCGCCCCCGGCGGGGCACCCCAGTAGCTTTCCCGCGATGACCGACTCCATCCTCGATGTCGACCTCCTCGCCTTCGAGCGTGGCTCCGGCGACGTCCGCCGCGCCGTGATCGACGGTGTCCGTCGCAGCCTCGCGACCGGGTTCGTCTACACCAGCCACGATCTCTCCGAGGACCTGCTCGACACCGCCTACGGAATGCTCCGCGAGTTCTTCGAGAAGAGTCCCGAGGAGAAGCAGAGGTTCACCCCCGAGGGCGCCCACGGCCAGACGGGCTACACCGGCCTCATGGTGGAAACCGCAGCATCGAGCGACAAGCCCGACTGGAAGGAGATGCTCAACTGGGCGACCCCCATCGCATCCGGTCATCCGCTACGTCGCAAGTACGCGACGGCGTATCCCGACCAGGTCCTCCCCGAGGAGGCCGTGCCGGGCATCACCGAGGTGCTGTACCGGTTCCACGATTCGATCGCCGACCTGCAGCGTCGCTTCCTGCGGATCATCGCCCTCGGCATCGGGTGCCACGAGTCGTTCTTCGACGACATGGTCGCCGAGGGTCCCACCCTCACCCGTGCGATTCGCTATCCCGAGATGGGCGACCTGGGTGAGCAGGGGCACGTGTGGGCCGCGGAGCACGGCGACATCAACCTCATCACCGCCCTCCCGCGTTCCACTGCTCCGGGCCTCCAGGTCCGTGTGGGCGAGGACTGGGTGGACGCCACCCCGCCAGAGGACGGTGTCATCATCAACACGGGGATCATGCTCGAGCGGCTGACCAACGGGGTGATCCCGATCGGCTGGCACCGCGTCGTCGCGGCCCCTGGCTACGAGGGTGAGCGCTACAGCGTCGTCCAGTTCTGCCACCCGCGTCCTTGGACGGTCCTCTCGCCGGTTCCGTCGTGCTGCACCCCCGGTAACCCACAGCGGTTCTCGGCGATCAGCGCCGCCGACGCGCTCGACGAGGTCCTCTACGAGATCAATCTCGTGGAAGACGCACGAAGGGTCGAGTAGGCGCTCAGAGTCGGCGAACGAAGTGGTCGGGGCCGATGTCGGCCGATTGGACGGCCAGCTTCACCCACGTGGTGGTCGGCAGGTCCATCGGGGCCAGCCAGGTCGCCGGCGTGGTGGTGGGTCCCTCCGCACCTGGGCCGTATGCCTCGGCGGGGACCGACTCGCAGGACGCCTGAGGGTTGATCATCGCCGCCCATCCCGATGCCGTCATCTGGCCGGTGGAGGTGATGACCCACTCGGAGTCGACGTCGGGGAACGGGTCGATGACCTCGATCGTGAGTTCCTCGTGGTCGGTGCCGTTCTCCGGAAGTGACCACGGCCCGGCGGCGATCACACAGGTCTGGCGGAACAGGGCGTCGATGACGGGACCGTACGAGTCGATCGCCCGCCCGTCGAGTTCGTACATCGACAGCCTGATGTGGGCAGTGGCCTCCTCGTCGGGTCGTGTGACACCTGCCGGGAGCGGGTCGGTGTCGCCCATGAACCCGAGCACCTGACCGGCGCGGACGGTGGCGCCCAGTCGGGCCGTCCCGGCGAGACGGAGGTGGGGAGGAGCGAACCCGTCGCCGGTCCCCGGGTGATCGTCGTTGAACCCGGAGTACACGTAGCTCCGTCCACCCTCGTCGGTGACGGTGACCGAGATCGGGGTCGACGTCCCGGGTTCGTCGATCACCTCGGTCACCACCCCGTCGGCAACGGCCAACACCGGCTGGAGCTGGGCGCCGAACACGATCGCCGGCGCAGCATCGGTGCAGAGGCCGGCGGCCTCGATCCCCGACCGGGCCGCCGCGTCGGAGGCGATGGCCTCGTCACAGTCGGGGATGGCCAGCTCGGCCGGCCCGAGTGCGGGGAACGAGAGCGAAGGCAGGCCGTCGACCCTCTCGGGGACGGCGGGCGGAGTGCCGAGCACTGGTGCAGCGGGCACCTCCGGAGTCAGCACCGCGACCGGCTGTCCGGAGATCGTGGCGTAGACGCCGAGCCACCGCTGCTGGTACTCGCGGATCGTGAGGGTGTTTCCGGCGCTCGGCACGGGGACGACGTCCATCAGCGCCGGACGCGTCGCCGCGGCCGGGTAGTACCACATCACCGGAATCATCGACACGTCGTTGTCCCACTGGGCCAGGAACTGGGTGACGTCGAGGGCGGCCCGTTCGTCCTGCACCTCGGGCGGGGCCAGGTAGGCGTGCTCGAAACCGCGGAAGTCGGCCCAGGTCGACCGGATGTACTGATAGGCGCCGGAGGCGCGGCCCTTGTTCGGGGGGAGTGTGTAGATCCCGCGTGACTCCATGTAGCGGATCGTGGCGAGGATCGGATCGAGGTCGTCGGGCGACACGTACTGGCCGAGCGGAGCGGGTGCTGCGCCGCTGTCGCCGCCGGGATCGGTCGTGATCGGGACCGTGGTGTCGGCGAACGGATCGGTCGTGGTCGGGACGGGCTCGGTGGTGGGTGGGACGGTGCTCTCACCGGGGGTCGCCCCGACGACGTCGGCCATCGACATCGTCGACGCGGATGCCAGGGCCACGAGCGTGGCGGCGTGACGGAGTCGCCCGTGCCGTCGGTGTGCCGAGTGAGTCGTCATCATCGAGTTCCGCCTTCCGTCACGCTACTGCCGTGGGGACCCGTGGTTTGGTGCGGCTCGGGACGATTCCGCCTCTGCGGGCCGGACCGGTACGGTTCGTCCGGTGACCGACGCCGACCCGCCTCCACAGCCTGCCGACGCGGTGCTGGCGATCGACATCGGAGGGACCAAGTTCGCCGCGGGCATCGTCAGTGCCAAGGGCGAACTCCTCGATCGGGCCCGCGTCGAGGTCGAACGCGATGTCGGCCCCGAGTCCCACTACACCTCGCTGGCCAACATGGTGAGCGAACTCACCGGGAGGGTCGACGAGGGGGAGGGGGTCCGGATCCGCGCCGTCGGAGTCGGTGCGGCCGGGCCGGCCGAGCGGAATCTGGAATCGATCTCACCGGTCAACATTCCCGCGTGGCGTGGCTTCCCCCTCCGCCCTCGCCTGGCCGACCTCACGGCGCTGCCCGTGTTCGGAGATCTCGACGCGAAGGCGCTCGCGCTCGCAGAAGGCTGGCGGGGCGCCGCCCAAGGGCACGCCAACTTCCTGGCCATGACCGTGTCGACGGGTGTCGGCGGGGGCATCGTCCTCGACGACGAACTCCTCGACGGGGCCACAGGGAACGCCGGCCACGTCGGTCACCTGATCGTCGAACCGGGCGGCCGCCGGTGCGGGTGCGGTGCCCGTGGCTGCCTCGAGGCCGAAGCCTCCGGGCTGGCGATCGAGGCGATCACGGGCCGCTCACCGACCGAGCCCACCTACGAGATCATGCAGCGCACCGGTGAGTTGGTGGGTCGTGCGGCGGCGTCGGTCTGCAACGCACTCGACCTCTCCCTGGTGGTGGTCGGCGGCAGCGTGGCGCTGGGGTTCGCGGCGACCTTCTTCCACTCGGCGCAGAATGCACTCGACGAACACACCTGTCTCCCCTACAGCAGGGGGGCGCGGATCACCCCCACCCGCCTCGGCGACGTGGGTCCTCTGGTGGGCGCTGGGGCAGTCGGATGGCGTGGTCTGCGCCGCAGCATCACGGCGCGCCGGGAGGATGCTCGTCACGTCGCCGATCAGCCGCCGAACGAACGGTAGAGCTTCTCGGCGGGCCCCATCCCGAACCGCTTCGACCACCAGACCGCGACGCCGATCGCGGCGATCCAGAAGGCGACCGCGAAGGTGAGCGCGACGTCGAGTCCCGCCGGGTCGATCAGCCCGGCTTCTCGAACGAGTACGACGAAGACCACCACGTGCAGCAGATACAGGGTGAGGGTCATCTGCCCCGTCCGTCGGAGCGGATCCGTGACCCGGGGTGCCCGCTCCGCCAGCCAGTCGAGGCACGCGTACGCGATCAATGCCGTGCCGAGGGCGCTGGCGATGTGGACGACTCCCCGGTCGAGGCTGTCAGGCGAGAGGAGGACCGTCTCGAACGCGGTCTCGGCGCTCGACTCGAGGGCCAACGCGAGGGCGAACAGCATCATTCCGATGCCGACTGTCGCGGGCCGCCACCAGTCGACCCGGAGGAACCGGCCGAGAATCATGCCGGCACAGAAGAAGGCCAGCCACGGCACGAGCGGATGCGTTCCGTTCAGGGCGACGCCGAAGACGTAGTCGTCGAGCGAGCCCGGCTCCGGGGCGAACAGCCAGTCGACGTCATTGCCGCCCGTCGCCCTGTCGTAGCGCCACGCGCGCAGCAGCCATCCGGCGATCGCGACGGTGGCACCGATCGTGGCGAGCCACCGCGTGCGCAGTGTGAACAGGAACGCGGCCAACACGAACATCACCCCGTAGTAGGGAATGATCGTTCCGGGCCACTCGGTGTCGAGGAGGATCCCGACCGCGTAGAGCAGCACCCCCCGACGCGCCAACCGCCACCGCATCGAAGCGATGCGGCCCCGATCTCCGAGAGCGTTGCGCGTCATCAGGATCACGCCGACGCCTGCGACCAGGACGAAGGTGGCTGCGAAGCGAGTTGAGAGCGGCCCGCGCCACGGGTCGAAGAACCGGTCGATCACACCATCGCCACGGGCCCCACCCGCGAGGATCAGGTACCCGTGATAGTTCATGACCACGACGCCGATCAGCGCCACACCGCGCACGACGTCGGGCCCGGGAAGGCGACGGCGGGGCCGCGGTGTCCCCAGGGGAGCGGCAGGGATCAGGGCCGGGTCGTCGTCAGAGCCAGTCGATGTCATCGATCGCGGTCATCGTGAGCGGCCTCTGGACGTCCACCCAGTCGCCGAGTGGAGGACACGGGTCGGGGGCGGCGACGAGGCACATCGAAGTGTGCATGTGGGGTGGTTCGTGTAGCGGCATCCGCACGCGATCGAAATGGAAGGGGCTGCGGCCATCGGGCAGTGGGGTCACTCCGTTCGCCGTGCCGGCTCCCACCATCACGAGGTGTCCGTCGTGCTCGGCGGGGATCCGGCGGTAGCCGACCGTCGAGCCCGCCTCGACAGGACGGACGTCGAGGACGTCGGCGGACAGGTGCAGCGTCTGCCGGGCACCCAGCCACAGGCGGGTACCGAGACGGAGGCGATAGCGGTGCGTCTCGGGCAATGAGCCATAGTGCTCATCGGAGAGATGGCTCAGCCACACCTCGTGTGCGGGGTCGATGGTGCCCAACCTGGCGAGGACCTCGTCGCGGTTCGCGGTGCTGCCGTCGTCGAGCGGAAGATGGAGAGCGACCCCACAGACGTCGAGCCCGGCGTCGACGGAGGAGGCGACCATCGAAGGGAGGTCGTCCGTTCCGTACCGGTGCATCGAGGACTCGACTTTCACGACGACTCGTCCCCCCCAGCCAGTGAGGGCGGCAAGGTGTTCCGGGCGGCCGACGGTGAGGACCGTCCGGGCAGGGTCGACTCCCTGGGGCAGGTCGAGCAGCGGTGTGAGCACGAGAACGTCACTTCCGAACCCGGGCGGGAGGTCGAGGAGCTCGTGGACCGTACCGACGGCGATGGTGTCGGCGAGCTCGGACGCGAGTTCCGCCAGCGGGACTCGACCGAAGCCGTACCCGTTCCCCTTGACGACCGGGACGAGACCCGGCACGGAAGCCGCCACCCTGGCCACGCTCGCTCGCCACTCTGCGGTTCGGACGCGGAGTCTCACCGTCACGGTGTCGACCGTACTGCCGTGCGTGGCGACGACGTGTTCGGTGCCCATGCGCGGATGTCGGGCCGGAGGGGCAGAGTGGTGCGCTTCCGGATGGCGCCCCTCCACACTCCGAGGCCGTACGCGGCATCCGTCGCCACACGTCGGGGTGCGAGCAGGAGAGCCAGGGCGAACATGAGACGGGCTCGGCGGGAGACCAGAGACGACACCAGCGCCAACGGCCACCACTCGCGCCGGAGTGCGCCGGCGAGATGCTGTCCGATGCCGATGTGTGCCTCCCCCATGAACCTGGCGACATCCGACGCAGGGAGGCCACCGAGCACTGATCGGATGCGGGTGAGGTTCGCCCGCTGGATCCCCAGCGCGAGGCCGGGTCGGCCGCAGAGGAGTGCGATCCACATCCCGGCCGTGGGCGGATCGGCGTGCCACGGGGCCAGCTCGCGCGGGTGCCGCAGAGCGAGATCGGCGGCCGATTCGCCATAGCTCGCGTGCTGGCGGAGGCGTCCGGAGAGCGTCGGGCGTGGGCGGTGCCAGACGGCGGACGTCGGCTCGTAGCGGCAGTGCCACCCGGCTTGGTCGAGGCGCCATACGAAATCAACGTCCTCGCCGACGCGGAGGGTTTCGTCGAAGCCGCCGACCGAGTCGAACGCGTCGACGCGAACGAGGATCGCCGCGGCGGGGACGTAGCCGACCCGGGTCGCGGCGCGGATCCGCCCGGCCGTTCCTCCCAGGTCGAGAGGAGAGCCGCTCTCGCCGGTCACCCTCGGGGCAACCAGGCCGACGCGTGGGTCGTCGAAGTGGCCGAGAAGCGGCTCCAGCCAGCCGGTTTCGTCGGGTGGATCGACGTCGGCATCGACGAAGGCGACGAGTGGTGTCCTGACGAGCCCTCTCCCGGCGTTGCGGGCCGCTCCCGGTCCTCGGTTCTCTTCCATCCGCAGCGCTGCACCATCGAGTGGCGGGCTCGACCCGTCGTCGACCGTGAGCCGGCCGCGGCGCGGTGGATCGTTCAGCGAGGGAGTCACGATCGTGACGTCCGAGGGCCCGAAGCGACGGCTCCGCGTGGGAACAGGGTGGATCGCACCCGCGTCGCAGAGCCTCTCGGTGAGGTGCGAATCCTCGACGTCGTCACCTGCGGTGAGCGCGGCGGCGACCCGCGCACCGGCAGGGCTCAGACGGAACAGTCGACGGGGCGAGCCGGCGAGAACGGTCGCGCCGGCCCGACGCCAGGACGGGTCGAGCGCATACCGCACGATCAGTCGTCCCCGGGATCGTCGAGCGGACGCCACGCCTCGACCGCGAAGACGAGATCGCTCACGAACCCGGAGATGAATCGTTCCCCCTCGCTGCCCGATGCTCCGTCCGGGTCGCCGAGCACGCCGTTCGGGCTGACTGCCTGCACGCCCTTCGCGCGGAGTTCTGCGACGGTCGTGTGCGGGCCGGCCTCGGCCTGTTCGAGGCGAACGAGCCCGGGGTCGATGGCGAGCATCATCGACGTCTCGATGCGTCCCGCGTGGAGATCGTCGGGGGCACCGTCGGCTCGGTGCGGCCAGCGCGGCCACCACGCCAGCACGTTCCGTTTCTCGTCGGTCAGCCGTGCCGCGGCGCGGGTGACGGCGTGGCGGTTTCCGCCGTGGCCGTTGACCAGTACGACGCCACAGGTCCAGTCGGCGCTGCGACACAGTTCGACGACGAGTTCCTCCATCACCCGGTTTCCGATCGACAGGGTTCCGGGGAAGCCCTGGTGTTCCCCGGAGGCGGTCACCCCGAGCGTCGGCCCCAGCACGAGCCCCTCGGTCATGTGGAGGGCCCGCTGTGCCAACTCCTCTGCGATCAGCGTGTCGGTACCGATCGGCAGGTGCGGCCCGTGCTGTTCGGTGGAGCCGACCGGGACCAGCAGGATCGGCCCGGGGGGGTGGTCGGGGTGCGTGCGATCGCGGATCGCCTCGATCTCCTGCCAGGTCGCCTCGCCCAGTTGCACGGAGCCATCATGCCCCACGATGGCCCGGGGTCAGACCCCGACGTCGCTCGCGGCGGCCTCGTCGCGTTGGAGGCGGCGGGCGCGTGCCATGGCGCGGGCCCACCGCAGCAGCTCGATGAGGGCCGTGATCCCGAGTGCGGTGCCGAACGCCAACCAGAAGGCGAGCGCGTGGTTGCCTTGGAACTGCTGGCCGAATGCGTAGCCCAGCCCGGCTGCGTAGGAGGCCCAGATGATCGCGGCGACCGCCACCCATCCGGCGAACCAGGCACGGGGCTGGCGGGTGATGCCCGACGAGATCGTGAGGAGGGTCCGGCCGCCGGGAATGAACCGTGCGGTGATCAGCAGCAGGCCGCCACGATGGTGGATCTGACGTCCGGCGCTCTCCAGTCGTTCGAGGCGGGCGGGGCGCTTCTCCGCCCAGCGCCGTACCGGTCCCTCGAATCGGTGTCCGATCGCGTACGCCAGGTTGTCGCCGAGGAATGCACCGAGTGCGCCGGCGGCGATGACGATCGCGATGTTGTGGTGGCCCTGGCCGGCGGCGATCCCACCGATGATGACCGTGGTCTCGCTGGGGACGATCGGGATGACCGAGTCGAGGAGAGCGATGACGACGATGACGACGACGAACCACCAGTTGGAGGGGACGTCCTCGATCCAGTCGGTCACATCCGAAACGATGCTGGCGAGCATGAACCGCCGAACCTACCCGTCGTGGCACGCCGACGGACGTTGCCGTACCACTCAGCCGACCGTGATTCTGATGCGCTGGTGCTCGTCGCCGGCCGACCGTGCGATCACGAGGTCGTATGCGCCCGGCTCGATTTCCCAGGACCCCGCCTCGAGGTTCCAGTGGTGGAACGCCTCGGGACCGAACTCGAGTCGGATCTCGTCGGTCGCTCCCGGGTCGAGTACCCGCTTGGCCCACGTCTTCAGTTCCTTGCGCGGCCGGGTCACCGACGGGTCGACAGGAGCGACATAGCCCTGGACGACGACGGTGGCGGCGCGGTCGCCGTTCGCCGACACCGGAACCGTGACGATGACGCTCCCTCCAGCGGGCAGCGTCCGCCGGTCGGCGGAGGCCGTCATCCAGGTGGCGTCGCCGTAGGACAACCCGTGGCCGAACCAGTAGCGGGGAGCGAGGTCACGCGCCTCGTACCAGCGGTATCCGACGAAGAGGCCCTCGCCGTAGTGCTGGAGCGGGAGACCGTCAGCATCCCTGTCGGGCCAATGGTTGAGGGCGGCCGGCGAGTCCTCGAGGCGGCGGGGGTAGGTCATCGGCAGTCGTCCTCCCGGGTCGTCCTCGCCGAGTACGACGTCGACGAGTGCCTCGGCTTGTTCCTGACCCGCGAAGAACGACGTGAGCACTGCCGGGGCCGGGCAGGGGTGCTCGTCGTCGACCCAGTCGAGGTTGACGGGTGATCCGGCGTTGAGGATCACGACGGTGTTCGGGTTGGCGGCCACGACCCTCTCCACCAACTCGTCCTGCCGGGCAGGGAGTTCCATGAACTCGCGGTCGTGGCCCTCGGTCTCCCACTCGTCGTTGGTGCCGACCATCACGACGGCGGCGTCTGCTCGTTCCGCTGCCGCGACCGCCTGTTCCATGAGGTCGGGTGGTTCCGGACTGCGGACGCCGATCCGCAGGGCGGAGAAGCCGATCGCCTCGGTCGTGCGCCAGTGGGCGACGATCTCCACGGGCTCTCCGGCTCGGAGTTCGACCGCGGTGAGGATCTCGGTGCTGCCGCGGCCGAACATCTCCTTGCTGCGGGGCAGATCGTTCTCGGGGTCGTGGAAGATCGGGATCTCCTGGTCGCCGGCGCGCACGTTGACGAGCCCGGGGCCCGTGGAGACCACACCGAAGGTATGGGTGCCGTCGACCTCGGGCGTGAACGTGCCGGTGATGCGTGCGGCGAAGCGGCGTGGGTCGACCTCGTCGGGTGTCGTCCCGAAGAACCTGATCATCGAGTTACTCGTGGTGGTCGTGAAGACGGCCTCGTCGTCCCAGTCGGTCGAGTTGACGTACTCGAGGAACAGGCCGGGATCGCCGTCCGGGGTGTGGAGGCGGGGCGCCCGGGCGAGGGGCGTGAGGCGGTCGATGCGGACTCCCTCGGCGAACTCCACCTTCGCATGGGGCATCCGCTCGCGGACCGCGTCGAGCAGGACGCGGTGGCCGAGCGTCTTCAGGGTCGCCGACCCGCCCCCCATGCATCGGTCGATCACCGCATTCGGCCCGATCACCGCGATCGACGAGACGTCGGGGGAGAGAGGGAGTATCTTCGCTCCGTCAGCGTCCGGTTCGTTGCGCAGCAGGACCGTGCCGGCGATCGCGGCACGGCGGGTGAGGGCGCGTTCCGCTGGGTCGTCGACGGACTCCTCGTCCTCGTCGGGGGTGCGCTCGTCGGCCTTGGTCCGGTTCATCAGGTGGATCAGGTCGCGTACGAGTTCGTCGACCCGCTCCTCCGTGACGTCGCCGCTCTCGACGGCGTCGAGCAGGCGACGGCCGTAGACCCGTTCAGGTCCCGGCATGTCGACGACGAGGCCGGCGTTGGCCGCCGGTGCCGCCTGGTGGGCGCCGTACCAGTCGGACACGACGAAGCCGTCGAAGCCCCACTCGTCGCGGAGGATGTCGGTGAGCAGGCGCCGGTTGTGAGCGCAGTGTTCCCCGTGCAGGCGGTTGTAGGCGGCCATGATGCCCCAGGCGCCGGCCTCTCTGACGGTGCGTTCGAACGGGCGCAGGTACAGTTCGCGCCAGGTCCGCTCGTCGACCTCGACGTTGACCCTCATCCGATCGACTTCGGTGTCGTTGCACACGAAGTGCTTGACCGTGACCGCGACGTCGTGGCGCTGCACGGCTTCCACATATCGAGTCGCCAGCGCACCGGTGAGTTCCGGATCCTCGCTGTAGCACTCGAAGGTCCGGCCGCCGAGCGGGGTGCGGTGGAGGTTGATGGTGGGGCCGAGGAGGACGTGGGCCTTCTTGCGCCGCGCCTCGGTCCCGAGCAGGTCTCCGATCTCGGCCAGTAGATCGGGGTCCCAGCTCGCGCCGAGTGTGATACCGGCGGGAACCGCCACCCCAGGAGTGCCCGAGTCGCCATGGCCCTCGCCCCTGAGTCCGGTGGGTCCGTCGGACATCTTGATCTGGGGGATCCCTGCTTCCGGGTAGGCGCGCGTGCGCCAGTTCGTCTGTCCCGCGAGGAGGCGGCACTTCTGTTCGAGACTGAGCGCGCCGAGGGCGGCCTCGATGTCGATCATCAGGGGGAGGGTAGTTGTGAGTGCCGCCATGTCCGAGGCCTCCGAATCGCGCGTCTGTTCGAAGTATCGACCTCGGGCCGCGCGTGGGGTCGTAGATTTCTCGGGATGAGCAGTACCGGCGGCCTCTGCGTGCGCGGCATCACCCGAACGATCGGCGCCTGACATGGGCACGTCGACATCGTCGTTCGGGGTGAGCCGCCGCGAGTCGCACGACTCGTCCGATTTCTACTCGCGGTTCGCGGCCCCCCAGATCTCCGACGACGACGAGGTCCAGAGCCCCGGACAGATCGATGTGATCCGTCGGGGTGACGCCCGGAAGATGAGCAAGGTCGCCTCGTCCTCGGTGGCCCTCGTCGTCACCTCGCCCCCGTACTTCGCCGGCAAGGAGTACGAGACGGCGCTCGGCGAGGGGCACGTGCCGGGGGACTACCTCGAGTACCTGACGATGCTGCGCGACGTCTTCCAGGAGTGCGTGCGCGTGTTGGAACCGGGCGGCCGCCTCGTGGTGAACGTGGCCAACCTCGGCCGTCGCCCCTACCGCAACCTCGCCGGCGACGTCACCACGATCCTGCAGGACGACCTGCGCCTGCTCCTGCGCGGCGAGGTCATCTGGATGAAGCAGCGCGGCGCCAGCGGCTCGTGTGCCTGGGGTTCGTATCGCTCGCCGACCAATCCGGTGCTGCGCGACACCACCGAGCGTCTGCTGGTCGCCAGCAAGGGCCGTTTCGACCGTGTCGAGGGCAACGGTCGGGGCGACGCCACGATCCCCGGCGACGAGTTCATGGAGGCCACGCTCGACGTGTGGGAGATCGCCGCCGAGTCGGCGACCCGCGTCGGCCACCCGGCACCGTTTCCCGTGGCGCTCGTCGAACGCTGCCTGCACCTCTTCACCTACGAGGGCGACGTGGTGCTCGACCCGTTCATGGGCTCGGGCACGACCGCGGTGGCGGCCCGTCGGACCGGCCGGAAGTTCATCGGCTACGACACCGAGATGGCCTATGTGAAAGCGGCGCGCGAGCGTGTCGACTCGTTGCCGCCGGCCGATCTGCCCGACACCCGCACCCTGAAGGACCTGGCGCGCTCGGCGCTCGCGTCGCTCGACCTCGCCGAGGTGGAGGAGGACGTCCGCATCTCCCCTGGCGTCACCGTGAACGCGCGCGTCGGTACGGCCGGCGGGGACGTGCACCACCTCGAGTTCGCCGGTGTGCACACGCCCGCGCGCCCGGGGGTGTCGCGGATCGAACACGTGTGGAGGTCGATCGCCAAGTCCGCCGTGTTGCAGGCTGTCGACCCCGACGCCCAACTCATCGTGCTCACGTCCGGCACGGTGCGTGGGGGCCCGCTCGCGGCGGTCACAGGTGACGGCCGCCCGATCCGCGCCATCGTCGACCTCACCCGGCCCGACGCCGTCGACAAGCTGTCCCAGCTCCTCGACACGCCTCCCCTCGACCCCTCGGACGACTGAACCGTTCTCGTCCCGGTCGAACTTCGTGCGGAGCGGTCCGCACGTTTCTCGACGCAGGCGGCAGGATGGGCGACCGTGACGACCGATCGCCGGGCACTCGCCGCGGTTGCGGCGCAGTTCTTCGTGAACGGATTCGTGTACGCCACGATCATCCCGCGCTACCCGGAGATCAGGGATCGGGTCGGGATCTCCACCGGCGGCCTCGGCCTCGCGCTCACGATGGGATCGATCGCCGGCCTGCTCGGCAGCGTCCTGGCCGGGGGAGCGGTGGCTCGCGTGGGGACCCGCCGCTCGGTGGTGCTCGCGCAGTCGCTCACGATCCTCGGTGTGGGCGTCATCGGCCTCGCGACACACCCGGCGCTCCTCGTGGCCGGTCTCATGGCGGTCCTGTTCTTCGACGTGTTCGCCGACGTTGCGATGAACATGCAGGGGTCGGTTCTCTCGGGGCGTCGGCACACACCGGTGATGAACCGCCTCCACGGCCTCTGGAGCCTCGCCACTGTCAGCGGCGGCCTGCTGGCGACGGCTGTCGTGGCGCTCGGTGTGAGCGTGCCGGCTCACTTCGTGGTGGTGGCTCTGGCGCTCCTCGTGGTGCAGGGCCTCGTGTGGCCGAACCTGCTCCCGGTCGACGAGCCGCGCGATGAGCCGGCCGCCCGAGGGTCCGGGACCCACTCCCTCGCGTCGGGCGGTCGAGGTGCCGCGATCGCTCTCGCGTTGGCCGGCGCGGCCGCCATGGCGATGGAGGCCGGGGGTGGGGACTGGACGGCGATCCGGCTCACCGACGACCTCATGACGAGCCCCGAGTTCGCCGCCGCCGGCTTCGTCGCGTTCACTGCGGGGATGACGATCGGGCGCTTGTCGGGTGACTGGTTCCAGGTGCGTCTCGGCGTGCACCGCCTGCTCCTCGACGCGTCGACCCTGGCCCTGATCGGGCTCGCCGTTGCCACACTCGTGGGCAACCAGTGGTTGGTCCTCCCCGGCCTGCTGGTCGGCGGACTGGGGATCTCCGTGCAGTTCCCCCAGCTCTACGACGCCGCGGCTCGGTTCCCGGGGCGACCGGGACAGGGTTTCACCGCCATGCTGCTGGGCCAGCGTCTCGCCGCGGTGCTGACCCCACTGATCATCGGCACGCTGGCTCAGACGAGCGCGCTGGGTGTCGGTGAGGCGATGGCCGTCGTGGTCCTCCCGGCAGCCGCCCTCACCGTCGGCCTCTCCCTCCTCCACGCCGCCGGCCGCTGAACCTTCTTCGTTTGCGTCGCGAATTGTGCGCCATGAGCGCCGGATCCGCGACGCAGACGAGAACCGTGCACGGTCAGCTGTCGGAGAGGGGGAGGACGGCGAGGTCGAAGCGGTCGTCGCGCCAGTTCTCGATGGCGTCCGGGCCGTCCTGGAGGATCGAGCGGGCCAGGCGGCCCTTGGCGGCCTTGGCGAAGTGCCCGCCGGGCTTGCCGGAGCGGTCGACGAACTCGATCCGGACACCGGCGACGTCGCCGCCCGGCGCCCACGCGGCGCGGTGTTCCCGCGGGAGCAGGTCGACCACGACCCGGCCACGCAGGCGGCGGGCGAGGGCGGCGGTCACCACCGGACGCCACCAGGTGGAGAGCAGCCCGAGGGGAGGGAGACGGGCACCCATCTTCAGCCGGTACGGCGGCACCGGATCGTCTCCGCGTACCAGCCCGAGGAGGCCGGAGGGGACGATGAGGCGGCGACGCTCGTCCGGGGTCAGCGTCGCCGGGTCCATGTGGTCCCAGACCACGCCCGTGTAGCGGCGCCAGGCGGGGAGAGTGGGGGCGCCGACCAGCATCATGTTGGCGTCCTGGGCGTCGGCGAGCCGTTCGCCCTTCAGGCCGAGCAGCTTCTGATCACCGCCCCTCGCGTCCACGAGCGCGTCCATGACCTGCTCGCGCGGATCCCAAAGACGGCCGAACGAGCCCTTCGACGGGTCCCACGGGTGATCATTTCCGCCGTTCGCCTTGCCTTCCGACGGCGGAACGAGCAAGATTGGAACACTGTTCGAAAGAACGTCAGGGGTCGCCGGCATCGCCGCAGTCTCGCGACGGACACCCTCCACCACCCAACATGCTCCCCCCGGAGGCCACCACATGCAGATCCATCTCGACGCCGAGAAGTGCCAAGGGCACAACCGTTGCTACGCCCTCGCCCCCGCGATCTTCGACGTCGACGACTACGGCCAGGCGATCCTGACCCTCGAAGGCGACGTGCCGGCCGACCTGGAGGACAAGGCCCGCCTCGCCGCCTCCAACTGCCCCGAGTACGCCATCACCATCACCGACTGACCACGACGATCGATCGACCGAGGACCGCACGATGACCGACACCACCGACCGCCGTTTCGAAGAGAAGGCCGACCCCGACGTTCTCCCCATCATCAAAGATGGTCCCGAAGGTGCGGACCTCTGGGAGCGGGTTCCCTACGACCCTGCCGACTACGCCCCCGTCGAGGACTGGGCGAACGACTTCGACCACGCCCAGCCCGACTACAACCCGAACGCGCCCGAGATCTGGAAGGAGCTGCGCGAGGGCGGTTGCCCCGTGGCCCACTCCGACCGCTATGGCGGGATGTGGGTCCCGCTCACCCACGACACGGTCAACGAGGTCGCCTACGACACCGAGAACTTCTCCAGCCGGACCGTCGTGGTGTCGCACCTGCGACCCGGCGACCTGTCGCTCCCCGCGCCGATCGGCGTGGCGCCCCCCATCACCAGCGACCCGCCGTTCCACAACGAGGCACGCCGCCTCCTGCTCCCCCCGTTCGCCCCGAAGAAGATCGAGGCGCTCGAACCCGAGGTGAGGGAGCTCTGCCGCCGTCTGCTCGCCGACATGGGCGAGGTCCAGCCGGGTGACACGATCGATGCGGCGGTGCAATACGCCCAGAACATCCCGATCAGCGTGATCCGCGAGATGCTCGGGTTCCCCGAGAAGGACGAGGAACTCTTCCGCACCTTCATCCACAACGTGATCGAGCGGGTCAACGAGGACCCGCGGGAGCGGATGGTGGACGAGCAGGAGGAGCGGCTCGACGTCTACATCGACGAGCAGATCCAGGACCACATCGACAATCCGCGCGACGACCTGACCAGCTTCCTCATCGACGCCGAGATCGGTGGCGAGAAGCTGCACCCCGATCACGTGCGCGGCACGATCATCCTGCTGCTCATCGCCGGGACCGACACCACCTGGTCGGTCATCGGGTCGTCGCTCTGGCATCTCGCCCAGAACCCGGACGACCGCCGCCGCCTGCGCGAACAGCCCGAGTTGATCGACTACGCCGTCGAGGAGTTCCTGCGGGCTTACGCGTCGGTGACGATGAGCCGGATGGTGGCGAAGGACCACGACTTCCACGGATGCCCCATGAAGAAGGACGATTGGCTGTTGCTGCCGTTCCCGGCGGCCAACCGTGACCCCAAGGCCTTCGAGGATCCCGACAAGTTCATCATCGACCGCGAAGAGAACCGGCACGCCGCGTTCGGCCTCGGCATCCACCGTTGTCTCGGCTCGAACCTCGCCCGGCTGGAACTCAAGATCGCGATCCAGGAGTTCATCGCCCACTTCCCCGAGTTCGAGTTGGACGGCGACACGCGCTGGAGCGTCGGCATGATCCGCGGACCGCGCGATCTGCCGGTGCGCATTCTCGAGACTGCCTGACGCGCATCTCGACACCACCTTCCTTCGGGGGGAACCCGGGCCGTTCCGCACTCGTGCGGGCGGCCCGGCGTGCGTTTTCGGGTCAGATGACCAGCGCAGCCACCGCGATCGCACCGCTGCACAACAGCACGGTGAGTGCCGTGTACGCGATGCCCCAGCGCGGGCCGAGAATGGCGCCGACCAGCGCGAGGATGGCCGCGGCATTGGCGCCGCGTTGCGGATTGTCGAA
>CBFCWZ010000009.1:0-26716 GCA_965601935.1 uncultured Ilumatobacteraceae bacterium | reverse complement strand
GTCGGGTTCCTCCCCAGAGGCCGTCTCGGTCCCGGTCGGGGGATCGGTGGCTCGGGGCTCCTGCTCGGTCTCGACGGGCGAGGCGGCAGTGTCGGGGGAGTTCCCGTCGTCGGAGCCGCCGCAGGCGACGACCAGACCGGTGACGGCGATCAGCGCGCCGAGTCGGCGAACCGTGGGGGTCCCATTCCTCATGGGGCGGACTGTAGATGGCCGCTCCGCTTCCGTTCCGTGAAGGCGCAGTCGCAATACTCGCTGGAATGGCGACGCAGGACACGCCCCGCCGCCGGGGGCGACCGCCTGCAGCCGACTCCGCGGAGACGAAGGCGAAGATCTTCGAGTGCGCCCGGCACCTGTTCGGCGAGCGGGGCTACGGGTCGGTCACGAACAAGGACCTGGCTGCCGAGGCCGGGCTCACGACGGGTGCGCTGTACCACTACGTCAGCTCCAAAGCCGAGCTCTACGCCCAGGTCTACGACGACGTGCGGGCCCGCTACTACACGCGGTTCGACGATGCGATCGCCGGCAGTGTCGGCTTCGTCGGTCAGCTCGAGGCGGTCTTCGACGCGGCGGTTGCCCTGAACAGGGAGGATCCGTCGATCGCGAAGTTCATCTCCTCGCTCCGCTTCGACGTTCGGCGCCATGAGGAGGTCCGCACTCTCGTGGCCGACGCGCTGGCCGAACGGGAGAGGTACTTCTTCGCCATCGTCGACCGAGCCGTGCAGACAGGCGAGATCGCCGACGGCGACCAGGCGCTGGCGTGGGAACTCATCCGGCTCCTCCTCGTGGGAATCACCGAAGGGGCGGGGAACCCGATCGAGGAACAGGCCCTCGCGATCGAGGCGATCAAGGCGATGCTCGACGGCCGCCTGATCAAGCCGGTTCCCGAAGCCGGGAAACTGTAGTCCCGCCGACCCTTTCCGCTCGGTATTTCGCGCATCGGCCAGGTGGGAGAGGCCCGCGCGGACGCTACGATGCTCTGCCGGTCTGTTCGCAGATCTGGTAGTTCACGTCCGCGCACGGCCCGGTGGGTCGAGCCCTAATTGGTGAGGAGAAACCCCTGCCAAAGCCGAAGGAAGACGCAATCGTCCTCGAGGGAACCATCCTCGAGTCGCTTCCGAACGCCATGTTCAAGGTCGAACTCGACAACGGCCACGAAGTCCTGGCGCACATCTCCGGAAAGATGCGGATGCACTACATCCGAATCCTGCCCGGCGACAAGGTGCAGGTGGAGCTCACCCCCTACGACCTCACCCGGGGTCGCATCACGTATCGCTACAAGTAGAGAAGAACCATGAAAGTCCGTCCCAGCGTCAAGCCGATGTGCGACAACTGCCGCGTCATTCGCCGCCACCGTCGCATCATGGTCATCTGCACGAACCCCCGCCACAAGCAGCGGCAGGGCTGAGGAGCATCAAGTACATGGCACGTATCGCCGGCGTCGACATCCCCCGCGACAAGCGGTTGGAGATCTCGCTCACCTACATCTACGGAGTCGGGAAGCCGACCGCCCAGAAGATGGCAGCCGACCTCGACCTGGATCCGAACACCAAGGTGTCCGACCTCACCGAGGGCGAAGTCAACAGCATCCGTCACTACGTCGACGAGAACCTCACCATCGAGGGCGACCTGCGGCGCGACGTGCAGGGCGACATCAAGCGCAAGATCGAGATCGGATGCCTCCAGGGCGTCCGCCACCGCAAGGGGCTGCCGGTTCGTGGGCAGCGCACCCACACCAACGCGCGGACCCGCAAGGGGCCGAAGCGCACCGTTGCGAACAAGAAGAAGGCAGTGAGGAAGTAATGGCCAAGCAGTCCGGTGGCCGTCGCCCCCGCAAGCGCGATCGCAAGAACGTCAGCTCGGGCATCGTCCACATCAAGAGCTCGTTCAACAACACCATCATCTCGATCACCGACGCCTCCGGCGACGTGATCGCGTGGGCCTCCGCCGGCGCCGCGGGCTACAAGGGCAGCCGCAAGAGCACTCCCTTCGCCGCCCAGCTGGCCGCCGAGAAGGCCGCCCGTGCCGCCATGGAGCACGGCTTCCGCCGCGCCGAGGTCCAGGTCAAGGGTCCCGGCTCCGGCCGTGACGCCGCGGTGCGTTCCATCCAGAACACCGGCATCGAGGTGCTGTCCATCAAGGACGTCACCCCCGTTCCCCACAACGGTTGCCGCCCGCCGAAGCGCAGGAGGGGCTGAGTCATGGCTCGTTACACCGGCCCGAAGGTGCGCGTCTCGCGTCGCCTCGGCACCAACATCTTCGAGAACGAGAAGGGTCGCAAGGCGCTGGAGCGCCGCCCCTTCCCGCCGGGCGCCCACGGCCGCACGCGCCGTCGCAACTCCGGGTCCGAGTATCTCGCCCAGATGCAGGAGAAGCAGAAGGCGAAGTACATCTACGGCGTCCTCGAGCGCCAGTTCAAGAAGACCTACGACGAGGCCAACCGCCTCCAGGGTCCGACCGGTGAGAACCTGCTGCGCCTCCTCGAGCAGCGTCTCGACAACATCGTCTACCGCGCCGGCTGGGCCTCGACGCGTCCGCAGGCCCGCCAGTTCGTGAACCACGGTCTCATCCAGGTCAACGGCAAGCGCGTCGACATCCCGAGCTACCGCGCCTCGAAGGGCGAGGTCGTCTCACTGTCGCCGAAGGCCCAGAAGATGATCGTCATCCAGCACAACATCGACGTGCTCGACCGCAGCCTCGTCGGCTGGCTCGAGCAGGGTGACGGTGGCAAGGCCGTCACAGTCCGCTCGCTCCCCGAGCGCGACCACATCGACATCCCGGTCCGCGAGTCGCTCATCGTCGAGCTCTACTCGAAGTAAGACCCCCGCTTCCCCCGTCTGTTCTCCCGTCGTCGAAAGGCCCGTTCACCAAGATGCTCGTCATGCAGCGCCCCACCATCGAACCCCTCGGTGAGGAGTCGAACAACCGCCAGCACTTTGCGGTCGGCCCGCTCGAGCCCGGCTTCGGACACACGCTCGGCAACTCGCTGCGCCGCACATTGCTCTCGTCGATCCCCGGCGCCGCCATCACGATGGTGCGCTTCGACGAGTCCCTCCACGAGTTCGACACCATCTCCGGTGTCGCCGAGGACGTCACCGACATCATTCTCAACCTGAAGGACGTCGTCGTCACCTCCGAGGCCGAAGAGGCCGTCACCGTGCGTCTCGACGTCCGTGGCCCGGCCGAGGTCACCGCCGGTGACATCGAGTGCCCGGCCGACGTCGAGGTGCTCAACAAGGACCTCCACATCGCCTCGCTGAACGGCAAGGGCCGGCTCGCCATCGACCTCACGGTCGAGCAGGGCCGTGGCTACCTCTCCAGCAACCGTGAAGACGACAACCGCACCATCGGGGTCATCCCGATCGACGCCATCTTCAGCCCGGTTCGTCGTGTCGCCTTCGATGTCGAGCCCACTCGCGTCGAGCAGGCCACGAACTACGACCGCCTGGTCATCGACATCGAGACCGACAGCTCCCTCACCCCGGCCGAGGCGCTCGCCTCCGCCGGCGCCACGCTCCGGTCGCTCGTCGACCTCGTGGCCACCATGTCCGACGAGCCGAAGGGTCTCGAGCTCGGTGAGGTCGTCGACGTCACCGTCAGCTCCCCCGACCTCGAGCTCCCCATCGAGGACCTCGACCTCTCCGAGCGTCCGAACAACTGCCTCAAGCGCGCCCAGGTCAACACGGTGGGCGAACTCCTCACCAAGAACGAAGACGACCTGCTCAACATCACGAACTTCGGCCAGAAGAGCCTCGACGAGGTCAAGGCGAAGCTCGACGAGCGTGGTCTGACGCTGCGGGGCTGAACCCCGCTCCCACGAAGGATGATGTGAACGATGCCCCAGCCACGCCGCTCCCGCCGCTTCGGTAGCTCCGCTGCCCACCAGCGCCTGATGATGGCCAACCTCGCCGCGTCGCTGTTCGCCGCCGAGGGGATCAACACCACCGAGGCCAAGGCCAAGCACCTCCGCCCGATCGCGGAGAAGTTGATCACCAAGGCGAAGAAGGCCCAGGAAGAGGGCCCGATGCAGGTTCACCGCATCCGTCAGATCCAGGGCTACCTGGGCGACCGTGAGATGACCTACAAGCTGGTGCACGACGTCGCCCCCCGCTACATGGATCGCAACGGTGGCTACACCCGCATCCTGAAGCTGGGTACCCGCGAGGGTGACAACGCCAAGATGGCGCGCATCGAGCTCGTCTGAGGTCGACGGCGCCCGTGAGCGCTGGTCTGCGAAACGTGCGCCTGCTGGTGGCGTACGACGGAACCGACTTCCGTGGCTTCGCCGCGTCCGACGGCGTTCGCACCGTGATGGGGGAGTTGAGTGCAGCCCTCGAACGCGTCGTCCGCCGACCCGTCGAACTCTCCGGTGCCGGGCGGACCGATGCCGGTGTCCACGGCTGGGGCCAAGTCGTGTCGGGCCCGATCCCGCTCGACACCGATCTCGACCGTCTGCAGCGCTCCCTCAACGGGTTGTGCAGCTCTGACGTGGCCGTGCGCTCGGTGGAGTGGGCCGAGGACGACTTCGACGCCCGCTTCTCGGCGGCCGGCCGGTCGTATCGCTACGACGTCTGGAACGACGCTGCCTCGAACCCCTTGCGCTCGCGGTTCACGTGGCACGTCGCGGGCGCACTCGACCTCGACGCCATGAACTGGGGGGCGCGGTACCTCCTCGGCCAGCACGACTTCTCGTCCTTCTGCCGCCGCCCGAAGCCGTCCCCGGGGATGGCCGAACCGAGTCTCGTGCGCCGTGTCGACGTGGCCCATTGGCACCGTCCCTTCGACGATGAGCCGAGCCTCGTCCGCTTCGAGGTGACGGCCACCGCCTTCTGCCACCAGATGGTCCGCAGCTTCGTCGGCACCCTCGTCGACGTCGGCCTCGGCCGCCTCGACCGCGACGCCATCCCCGACATCCTCGCCGCCCACGACCGCAACAAGGCCGGCCGGGTCGCACCCCCCACCGGCCTCGTCCTCTGGCACGTCGACTACGAAGGCCAACGCTGGGACGCCTGACGTCGCGAACGGTGTCAGACACCTGTTGCAGCTTTCCGTTGCAGCTTTCCGGATGGCGCGACGTCGTTCGAACACCGCGCGTTGGGAGGTCGCTCGCGCGGCCGTATCATTTCCTGGTTCCCTGGTGCAGGCCTTCTGTCTCGCCTGCCCCACGGCTCACGACGATCGAGAACCGAACACGGAGAAGCCGTCATGGCGACGTACACACCGAAAGTAACCGAGATTCAGCGTGAGTGGCACGTCGTCGACGCCGACGGCCTGGTGCTCGGTCGCCTGTGCACCGAAGTTGCCCGCATCCTGCGCGGCAAGCACAAGCCGATCTTCACGCCCAACATGGACACCGGCGACCACGTCATCATCGTGAACGCCGACAAGGTCGTCCTCACCGCCGGCAAGGCCGATCGCGAGATGGTCTACCGCCACAGCGGCTACCCGGGCGGCATCAAGTCCGAGACCTACGGTCAGCTCCAGGCGCGCAAGCCCGCCGAAGCAGTCCGCGACTCCGTGCGCGGCATGCTCCCGAAGAACTCCCTCGGCCGCCAGCAGCTGTCGAAGCTGAAGGTCTACGCCGGTCCCGACCACCCGCACTCCGCCCAGATGCCGAAGCCGCTCGAGCTGGCTGACGCCAAGGCCCGCTGATCCAGGAACGAGCAGGAATCGATCCCATGGCAACCGCACCGCTCACCCAGACCACCGGCCGCCGCAAGGAGGCCATCGCCCGGGCCCAGCTCCGACCCGGCACCGGCGAGTTCAACATCAACGGCAAGCCGCTCGCGGAGTACTTCCCGACTGCTGCCTCGCAGATGGTCGTCGCCGAGCCTCTCGTGGTCACCGAGACCCGTGAGAGCTACGACGTCGTCGCCACCATCCACGGTGGCGGCACGAGCGGTCAGGCCGGTGCCCTGCGCATGGCCATCGCCCGCTCCCTCGCCGACATCGACCCCGAGCGTCGTGGCGAGCTGAAGAAGGCCGGCCTCCTCACCCGCGACCCGCGGAAGAAGGAGAGCAAGAAGTACGGCCTCAAGAAGGCCCGTAAGGCCCCGCAGTTCACCAAGCGCTGATCGCGCCGTGAAGTTCGGCACCGACGGAGTCCGCGGTGTCGCGTACGCAGAGCTGACGACCGAGTTCGCCGAGCAGCTGGCACGCGCCGCAGCAGTCGAACTCCTCCTGCCCAACCGCACCGTCGTTCTCGGTGGAGACACCCGCGAGTCCACCCCCGACTTCGTCGCCGCGTTGTCCGACGGCTTTCGCTCCGAGGCGATCGACGTGGTCGACCTCGGCGTGGTGCCCACACCAATGGTGGCGTTCGAGGCCCAGCGGCGCGACGCCATCGGTGCGATGGTGTCGGCCTCGCACAACCCCTATGCCGACAACGGCATCAAGCTGTTCGCGCATGGCGGAGCGAAGCTGCGTGATGAGGTCCAGGCACGCATCGAGGGCTGGCTCGAACGTGACGAGGAGCCGGCCCTCGCCGATCGCCGAGGCACGCTCACGTCCGAGTCCGATCACTCGAGGTACCTCGGCCACGTCCTCTCGGTTCTCGAAGGCCGTCGCCTCGATGGGCTCTCGGTCGTCCTCGACTGCGCCAACGGTGCGGCGCACGCGCTCGCCCCGGAGGTGTTCCGGGCTGCTGGTGCCGACGTCCACGTGATCGCCGACCGGCCCGATGGTCGCAACATCAACGAGGGCTGCGGTGCCACCGACACCACAGGACTCGTCTCCGAGGTGCTCCGAGCCGGCGCCGACGTCGGGATCGCCCTCGACGGCGACGCCGACCGGCTGATCGCAGTCGACCACGACGGACGGGTCGTCGACGGAGACCACGTCATCGCCATCTGTGCCGAGGACCTCCGCGATCGTGGTCTGCTCCGCCACGACACGGTCGTCGTGACCGTGATGGCCAACCTCGGCTTCAAGCTCGCGATGGACGCAGCGGGGATCGAGATGATCGAAACCCAGGTCGGCGACCGCTACGTGCTCGAGGCGCTGGACGAAGGCGGCTTCTCGCTCGGCGGTGAACAGAGTGGCCATGTGATCTTCGCCGACCATGCCACGACCGGCGATGGGATCCTCACTGCACTGGCGCTTCTCGATGTGGTCCAACGCAGCGGTGAACGCCTGGCAGCCGTTGCCGAGGCGTCGATGACATCGCTGCCGCAGGTGCTGTTGAACGTGAGGGTCGCCGAGCGTCACCCCGACGTGGCCGCGCTGCTCGCCGACGAGATCGCGGCCGCCGGAGAGGAACTCGGCCGGACGGGACGGATTCTCGTCCGCCCGAGCGGCACCGAGCCCCTCATCCGTGTGATGGTGGAGGCCCCCACCGAGGACCAAGCCGACCGCGTGGCGAGCCGACTCGCCGAGGTGGTCGAAGCCCGCTTCGGATGACACGACCCCCAGGACCCGCGAGGAGGACCATGAACACCCCCGACTTCACCCCCCACGCCGACGAGCTGCTCGGACACAACACCCGGTTCGCCGACGACTTCCCCAATGCCGGTGTCCCCGGCCGTCCCGAGCGCAACCTCGCAGTGGTGACCTGTATGGACTGTCGCCTCGACCCACGTGAGATGCTGGGCCTGGCCAAGGGCGACGCCCACATCATGCGCAACGCGGGTGGGGTCCTCACCGACGACATGGTCCGTTCGCTCGTGATGTCGCAGCGGGCCCTCGGCACGCGCGAGGTGATGATCGTCCACCACACCAACTGCGGGATGGAAGGCGTCGACAACGAGGGCTTCGTCGACCATCTCGAACAGGAGACCGGTGCCCGGCCCGACTGGGGGCCAGGAGGCTTCGACGACGTCGTCGCCGACGTCCGCGCCGCGATGCAGAGCCTGAAGGACTCGCCGTTCCTGCTCCACAAGGACCACATCCGCGGCTTCGTCTACGACGTCGACACCGGCCGCCTCCACGAAGTCTGATGTGATTCGCCGGGGGTAGCCTGGGGCGGAATGTGCGGCATCATCGGCGTCGTCAGCCGTCCTCCCACGCGTCCGACTCCCACCGCCGATGAACTGGTCGCGGGGCTGACCGCGGCGTGCGAGGTCTGGCCCGACATCTCCGCCACCACCTCCTCGGTCGCCGAGATCGACCGGCTGCTCCACGGGCTCCCCGGAGTGCTGGCACTCGCCGGCCAGCCCGACCTGGTGGCACGTCTGACCACACATCTCGACGACCTCGACGCTCTCGCCGACGGGCGCGAGGCCGAACTCGACGCCGTTGCCGACACGATGAGCGCCGACGACCTCGAGGAGGTCAACGCCGAGCTGATCGCGCTGCGAGACGTTCTCTGGGCGATCCGCAAGGACCGCTTCCGAACGGTTGCAGACGTCGAGGCGATGGCGGGCCGTGACGCCGGGCCGGGCGCTCTCGGCGGCTACCTCGTCGTCCAACAGGCACTTTCGGCGATCGATCGGCTCGAGGTGCGCGGCCGCGACTCGGCCGGCATCCACCTCTACGTCTGGGGCCACGACATCGAGCCCGACGCGCTCGGAACGCTGGTTGCCGAGCGGGGCACCGATCCGTTGTTCCAGTCGGGTTCCGTCGAGCTGCTCGGCGACCGTCTTTCGTTCACCTACAAGGCCGCCGCAGAGATCGGGGAACTGGGCGACAACACATCGGCCATCCGTGCCGCGCTCGTGAACGACCCCTTGTTACGCCGGGCCCTCGATTCGCCCGACGTCAGGGTCGGCCTGCTCGGCCACACCCGCTGGGCGAGCGTCGGAATCATCAGCGAGCCCAACACCCACCCGCTCAACTCACTCCAGATGGAACAACCCGCCGGCTTCGGGCCACCGCCCTACGTGGTGGCTGCGCTCAACGGCGACGTCGACAACCACGCCGACCTGAGGGCCGAGCACGGCCTGAACATCCCGAGCCAGATCACGACCGACGCCAAGGTGATTCCGACGATCATCTCCCAGCGCCTCGACGATGGGGTCGGGGTGGTCGACGCGTTCCGCCGCACCGTCTCCGAGTTCGAGGGCTCGGTGGCGATCGGTGCGATGTCGGTCGACGCTCCCTCCACGTTGATGATGGCGCTCCGCGGCAGCGGCCAGGGCCTGTTCGTCGGCCTCGGCGACGATTGCTGGATCGTCGCCAGCGAGCCCTATGGCGTGGTCGAAGAAGCCACTCGGTACGTGCGGATGGACGGTGAGCAGGGCGGGGAGGTCGTGGTCCTCGACGCCGCCGACGCAGGGGATCCGCTCCGGATCAATCGTCTCCGCTACGACGGAACCTCGACGCCGGTGACCCTCGACGATGTGGTCACCGCCGAGGTGACCACCCGCGACATCGACCGCGGCGAGGCACCTCACTTCCTCCTCAAGGAGATCTCCGAGGCCCCGTCCAGCTTCGCCAAGACACTCCGCGGCAAGATCCGCGACGACCACGGCGAACTCCATGCCGCTCTCGGTGCGGCGGCCATCCCGCCGTACGTGCGTGACCGGCTCCGGGACAGGGTCATCACGAGGGTGCGTGTGATCGGCCAGGGCACTGCGGCCGTCGCGGGCCAGTCCACTGCGGCGATCCTCGCCGAACTGACCGACGGCACCCTCGACGTCGATGCCGTCACAGCCACCGAGCTGTCCGGGTTCAACATGCGCCTCGACATGAGCGACACCCTCGCCATCGCGGTCAGCCAGTCGGGGACCACCACCGACACCAACCGCACCGTCGACCTCCTGCGCGCCCGCGGTGCAGCAGTGATCGGGATCGTGAACCGGCGCGGGAGCGACCTCACCGACAAGGCCGACGGCGTGCTCTACACCTCCGACGGTCGCGACGTGGAGATGAGCGTCGCCTCCACCAAGGCCTTCTACGCACAGGTTGCGGCGGGGGCACTCCTCTCGTGTGCGATTGCCGAGGCGGCCGGTACGGGCGACACGACCCGACGGCACCGGTTGCTCTCGTCGCTGCGCACCCTTCCCGATGCGATGCGCGTCGTGCTCGGTCGACGCGAGGCCATCGCCGATGCAGCCCGTCGACTCGCCCCGCCCAAGCGCTACTGGGCGGTGGTCGGCAACGGCCCGAACAAGGTCGCCGCCGAAGAGGTGCGGATCAAGCTCAGCGAGCTCTGCTACAAGTCGATGGCCTGCGACTCCACCGAGGACAAGAAGCACATCGACCTCTCCTCCGAGCCGCTCATCCTCGTGTGTGCGGCCGGGCTCGAGGGGTCCACTGCGGACGACGTGGCGAAGGAAGTGGCGATCTTCGGAGCGCACAAGGCCACCCCTGTGGTGTTCGCCAACGAGGGTGACACCCGGTACCGGGCGGCCGCCACGATCGAACTCCCGTCGGTGGACCCGGCGCTCGGTTTCGTGCTGTCGGCGATGGCCGGACACCTCTTCGGGTACGAGGCTGCGTTGGCGATCGACGCGTCGGCGCGCCCCTTGCGCGAGGCGAGGGAGTCCATCGAGCATCTCGTGGCACGGGGGCGTTCCGCCGATTGGGTGGTCTCACACCTGAACATCGAGTTGCGGCCGACCGCCGAACGCTTCCGCGACGGTCTCCGCTCCGGCCTGTACGACGGCCACCTCGAAGCGTCCACGGCGGTGCGTGTCAGCGGCCTGATCGACGACGTTCTCGCCGACCGGCCCGTCGAGCGCTACCAACACACCTCGGGCAAGGTCGGCACGCCGAGTGCGCTGATCCAGGATCTCGTTGCCGCTCTCACCAGGGCCATCGAGGAGTTGACCCGTCCGGTGGACACGATCAAGCACCAGGCCAAGACCGTCACGGTCGGTATCTCCCGCAGTGACGAGGGCATCATCGACCGCCCGCTGGTGCAGGAGATGCTGAAGACCGGCGCTGGGCGGGATGTGCTCAGCTATCGCATCCTCAAGATCCTCGCCGACCTCGACCCAGCCGTCGCGGAGGTCCGTGGCTACACCCGGTACCGCGTCGACGGTGAGACGATCTCGATCGTCGACCGCGGCGGCATCTCGCGGAGCATCTCCAGCCGTACCGACTTCGACAACGCCTTGCGCGGCACCAAGCGGCGAGTGGTGAACGAACAGGAACTGCTGGTGGCCACCGGCCGTCACGACAGCCGAACGCTGATCTTCGTGCCCGAGGTGAAGTCGGGCCAGGCGACGGGTCTCACGCTGCTGCACGTCGCCCTCCACGACCGGTTGTCGGCCGATGTGATGCGCGGCGTGCTCCGGGGCTACGACCGGCGCTACGACCGGCTCGTCGACTGGGTGTCGGAGACCGAGAGCAGCTTCGACGACGCCCGGCTCGAGGATCTCTCGGTGGAGCAACTGCTCATCGGTCCGATCTCAGAGACGGCCGACCACTGGCGCACGTGAGGACCCTCTGACGTGGCCGTCATCGGGATCGGTCTCGACGTCGTCGACCTCGATCGTTTCCGCACCTCGCTGCAGCGGACCCCGACCATGCGCGAGCGCCTCTTCACGTCGGTCGAACTCGACTATGTGGCACCCAAGGCCGACCCGGTGCCGTCACTCGCCGCCCGGTTCGCGGCTCGCGAGGCCGTGATGAAGTCGCTCGGCCTCGGTCTCGGGGCCTTCGGCTTCCACGACGTGTGGGTCGAACTCGAGGAGTCCGGTGCCCCATATCTCCAGGTGACCGGGGCGGCCGAGGACCTCGCCGCGGCGGCCGGAGTGGAGCACTGGCACATCTCCCTGACCCACAGCGACCTGGTCGCGGCAGCGTATGTGATCGCCGAGGGCACGCCCCGGCCCAGGTCGACTTGACGGCGCATCGCCGAACTGCGGCGTGGATTCGGCCCATCGCCCGGATCACTGCGATCATTCCCGGATGCTCGAGGAGTTCAAGGAAGCCTGGGACGAACTGACCGCGCCGGGCGCGCAGTTCGCGATGAAGGAGATCGAGGTCCGGGGGATCCCGATGAGGGTCTTCGAGTCGGCCCCGCCGACCATGCGCTTCGTGTGGGAGATGGCCACGGGCTACGGCGACCGTGACTACCTCGTCTACGAGGACGAGCGCTACACCTTCGCCGAGTCCGATGCCATCATCCGCGCCCTCGCTCACCACCTTCGAGACGCGCACGGCATCAAGGAAGGCGACCGCGTCGCCATCGCGATGCGCAACTACCCCGAGTGGGTCTTCAGCTACTGGGCGGTGGCCTCGATCGGTGCCGCCGTCGTGGGGATGAACGCATGGTGGACCACGGAGGAGATGGAGTACGCGCTGCGCGACTCCACCCCGTCGGTGATCATCGCCGACCGCGAGCGGGTCGAACGCGTGCTGCCGATCCTCGACAGCCTGCGCGAGAGCGAGCCGCTGCACCTCATGACGGTGCGCTATGACGGTGACCTCCCCGAGGGGGCCAGCCGATGGGGGGAGGTTCTCGACCCGGCCAACGCTCCCGCTGGTCTCCCAGAGGCGAACATCGACCCCGACGACGACGTGTGCATCTTCTACACGTCGGGCACCACCGGGTTTCCGAAGGGGGCCCAGTTGCACCACCGCGGCTCGGTGCACAACCTGCTCGACCTCGCCTTCATGACGGGTGTCGCCACGCTGGCCGACGCCAAGGCGAAGGCGAAGGCCGTCGCCGAGGGTCGGGCCGAGCCCGAGGAGACGCCCGCCGCCGAGGCTCCCGCCCAAGCTGTGTTCATGGCGCCGACGCCGCTGTTCCACGTCACGGCCAACAACTGCCTTCTCCACCCCTGCACGATCGCCGGTGGAAAGCTCGTGCTCACCTACAAGTGGGACCCGGGCCGTGCCCTCGAGCTGATCGAGCGGGAGGGCGTCACCAACTTCTCCGGTGTGCCCACGATGAGCCGCGAGATGCTGATGCACCCCGACTGGGAGAAACGCGACACCTCCACCGTGCAGGGCATGGGTGGTGGCGGCGCACCGCTCCAACCCGACCTCGTCGACAAGATCGACAAGTCGCTGTCGGGCGGTGTGCCGAGCACCGGCTACGGGCTCACGGAGACCCACGGCATCGTCACCGCCAACTCGGGCCTGCTGTACCTCGCCAAGCCCGCCTCGTGCGGCCGGGTCGTCCCCGTGCTCGATGCCAAGCTGATCGACGAGCTCGGTGAAGAAGTCGCGCCGGGCGGCACCGGCGAACTCTGCGTGCGCGGCTCGGTCGTGGTGAAGGGCTACCTGAACAAGCCCGAGGCCACCGAGGAGGCCATGCCCGAGGGATGGTTCCGCACCGGCGACATCGCCCGCATCGACGAGGACGGCTACGTGTTCATCGTCGACCGGGCCAAGGACATGGTCCTGCGCGGCGGCGAGAACATCTACTGCTCCGAGGTCGAGACGGCGATCTACCACCACCCGGCCGTGGCGGAAGCGGCCGTGTTCGGCGTCCCCGACGACCGTCTCGGCGAAATGGTCGGTGTGGCGATCCACCTGGCCTCCGGCGCCTCGCTCACCGAGGACGAACTGGTTGCCTTCCTCAGCGAACACATCGCCAAGTACAAGGTCCCCGAACGCATCTGGTTCCTCGACGACCCTCTGCCCCAGAACGCCAACGGCAAGTTCTTGAAGCGCGAACTCAAAGAACACCTCGTCGGCTCCTGACGCGCCGCCCCCTCCGCCGACGCCTGCGCCGCGAGAACCTCGGGCTCGGCGAGGAGGAAGTCGAAGTACTCGTCGCCGCCTGGATCGCCGACCGCCCGTACGACTCGCCCGGCCGCGTGTGCCGGTCGTGACACTGCTCGAATCCCTCGCGCGGGCCGTCGCCCTCGTCTCCGACGGAGGTCACCGATGTGCACTCGTGGGTGGTCTGGCGGTGTCAGCCGAAGTGCGTGAGGATCAGGTCGACGACGTCAGCTCGGCGAACCTGGTGCGGGCGGCGTCGAACTGGTCGTCGGGGAAGAACTCGATCGCCGCGACCTCTCCGCCGACCGCGTGCATGATCGAGTAGGCCGACACGCCGGCCTGCACGAGCTGCCCGTCCTCACCGAGTTGCCAGGGAAGCATGAAGCCGAGGACGCCGTTCTCGTTCCAGTCGAGGTACCGGGCATCGACCGGGGCTGCCGCGACAGCGTGGTTCAGTTCGGCTGAGTCGAGGATCCAGCCGCGGTCGACGTGTCCGAACCCGAGCTCGCGGTGGTCGGTCAAGGTGGCCTCCCGCTCGAGGATCGACTCGAGGGCTTCTCGATCGTTGAGGGAGTAGGCATGAACGAGACGAGCGTGAAGGTCGAGAACCTCAGCGGTCTCGGGTGTCTCGATCACCAGCCACTGCCGTTCGAGATCGTGCACCGCATCGGCGAGGGCATCGGGGGTGAAGAGGGTGACTGACACCAGCCGAGCGTCGGCGTCGACCTCCTCGATGGCGAGGTGGTGGAGCGAGGGGCTGGCATCCCCGTTGCGGAGTTCGGCCAGTGCGAGCCGCTCTCCGCGTACTGCGAGCACCTTACGATGCTCCAGGCCGAGACCGTGCCGACGAAGTCCCGAAAGGTCGTCGAGTTCAGACGTTTCGAGACGGTGCCGGTTGCCGTCGACGTCGACGAGCGACAGACCCGGGCTGCTCCAGGCGCGGACTCGTTCCGTGTCGCCTCGGCGGATCCACGAGTTCATGCTGCCGCCCACACCGACCGCCGCGTTCCACAGGTCGCCTCGGGAGTGAGCCGATGCCGCCAATTCGGCGTACTTCTCCTTCGCGTCCGACATCTGGTTCGGGGCGTATTGGTGCGTGCACAACATCAGCCCGGACGAAGGGTCCAGCGCGTTCACGAGCTGCTGGACGTCGAGTTGTTCCGAGCCGTCGGTCCCTGACTGCCGCACATGCGACTCGACCCACTCGACGGGGCCCTCAGCGGCGTGGTAGCGGGCGATGAACGCCAGCCGCTCTCCCGGCAGTTCTCCCAGACTGGAGAATCGATCCTCCACACCCTCCCGGTCGAGCATCCCCCACCCGATCGGCCGATGATCGGTCCATTCGAATCGTTCGTCTCCGTACGCGGTGCCGCCTGCGACGTCGCCACGAGAGATCGCTCCGAGCGATGAAGTCCAGGCGCGCGCTCGGCGGCGAACTGCAGGGTCGTTCGCCTGCTCGCGGTAGAGCCGGTCGAGCTCGGTGACTGCGGCCATGTGGTCGTGCGGGTCGAACTGGACGGCGAGGTCGAGTTGACGGTCGCGCCACGAGGAAACGTTGAGCCACTCCATGTGTGCACCGTGGCCGTCGGCCTGGCGGATCGTGCAATGGTGCAGCACCAGATCGTCCTGCCGTGTGGCGATTGTTTCGATGTCGAGGACGACTTCCACGTCGTCGGAGTAGATCCCCGGCATCGTCACGGTCACCGCGTCGTCGCGTCCCTCGATCCGTGACGCGATACCGGTCCGTCGATCGTCCAGGACCACGTCCTCTGCGAGCTGCAGGCGATGCTCGTCCACCTCCCCGACGGCCATGTAGCCCAGCAGCTCCCGGGACAGAGCATCTGCCTGGTTCCAGGGCGGGTCATCCTCGGAGGCGTCCTCCCCGTCCTCGACGACGTCGCCCAGCTCGATCTGGAGCTCGTGCAGGCGGGCCATGCTCTCGTCGGGAGTGTCGATGTCGTGGCCGTCACAGCGGAGCACCTGGCCGTCGCGGTGGACGATGACGAAGTGGCCGTGGAGGGCTTCGATCATCTCGTCCTCCGAGAACCCCCATGCCGTGAGCTGGAACGCCCGGCCGGAGCCCGACCCGCCGAGGTAGATCGCCGGCACTTCGACGACCACATTGCGTGCTTCAGGGTCGAACAGGGAGATGAACGTCTCCTTGGTGTAGTCGCCCCAACTCAACGTTCGATGGTCGACGACCTGAAAGTCCTCGTGCAGGATCCGTTCGAGCTTCGCCGAATCGCCGTGCCGCCACGCGGTGATCGCCGCGATCGTCTGGAGGTCGCCGTCGTCGAGGTCTCGGGACGCCTTCCAGCGGGCCTCGAGGTGATCGGTGGCCTCGGTGAGCGACTCGACGTCCCAGTCGAAGAGGCGCACGTCGGCCAGGCGGGCCAGCGCATCGAGTTCGACCACGGCGAAACACCGGTCCGGGGCTTCGCTGTCCGATTCGCGGGCCCACTCCATCAACGCCAGGTGCTCATCACGAACCGCGAGGACACGCCGGTGCCCGGCCCCGAATCGGGCGGTTCGAGCCACCTCCGGATCGAGGAACTCGTCCCGACCCGAGGCGATGCCACCGGTCGCGCCGGCGACCTCGAGATCACGCGCCAGGGATGTCTCCATCAGTCCCCAGCGGCCTGCGCGGTGCCACATGTGGGCGCGGTTCGTCACGAGGCTGGCGGTGTTGACCAGAAGCTGTTCGTCGCTCGCCGCGCCCAGGCGAGAAACGGCTTCAGCCGATGCGTCGGGAGCGAACTGCTGGGTGGCGATGTCCAGGCCGGTGTCGGGGTCGAACGTGGTGAGCAGGATGCTCGGCACGGCGCGGATCGTGCCGTCGCCGAGTTCGGTGCCGACCCGGACCTCGACGAGCAAGCTCTGGCCGACCGTCCCCAGCAGCCGGACGAGGTACATCCGGGGTTCCCCGTCGAGTTGGTCGATCGATTCGAAGCGGGTGCGTAGGCCGTCGAGATCCTGCTCCGGCCAACTGGCGTCGCGATGGTCGGTCATCCGGAAATCAGGATGGTGGAACGCCAGCCCCCGGTCGACGTCGAGCGGCCGGCGGTTCGTCGCGTATGCGTCGCTCCAGAACCGCAACGCGAAGGCCTCGAAGGCGGAGGCGTGGCCGTCGAGGAACATCTCGTCGAGGAGCGCGAGGGCGCCGTCGAGGTCGCCGGCGTCGAAGAAGTTGGCTTGATCCAGCTTCCCGCTCGCCCCGACCCGGTTGACGCCGAGGAACTCGAAGGGGCCATCCGACCACTCGCCCGGCGTCGAGTCGCTCGGCCTCATCGTCGAGCGATACAGCACGAGGTTCTCCCCGCGGGTCGCGATCGTCTCCGTCTCGGCGGGGACGAGTCTCCCGAGCGGGAAGCCCTTTTCGATCTCCTCGACGCCGTGGAGCACGACGTCGCCGACCAACGACCGTCGATCGTGGTACTCGACATCCGGATCCCACTGCCGCCGCCACGCCTCGTGGTCGTGTTCGAAGTTCCACATGCCCTCGCGCAGCAGCCGGTCGGCTTGGTTCCAGGGTTGGTGCTCGATCGAGGCGGCGGGAGCCGCCTGTGCCCCGAGACCACTGATGACGTCGTCCAGTTCATCGGTGCCCATGGCCCTGATGACTCGGTCGTCCTCGATCACAGCCCCGAAGAAGCCGGGTGCCGACTCCACCAGATCACTTCCGGCGATGCCCCACTGCGACTGCCGGAAGATGATTCGACCTGGGTCTGATTCGATGAGTGCGCCGGTGATGACGACGGTGTCGACCGGAGCATCGCCGTCGTAGAGGCCGAGGAAGCCGTCCTTGTCGATGTCTCCGAAGGCGATTCTCCTGCGGTCGGAGCCGTGGAAGTCGTCGGAGAGCCAGTCGCTGATCCGGTTCTGGTCGCGATGACGACACGCCCGGTAGAAGTCGGCGATCAGGTGCTCCTCATCTGTCAGCTCGTCGGTCTCTTGCCACCGCTCCTCGAGGTGGTCCGCGGCCGCGGTCAAGCCTTCGACGGACCAGTCGAAGAGCCGGACGCGCTGGAGTTCCGCCCGGCGGTTCAACTCGACGACGACGAACGCGCGGAACCCCTCCGACTCGTCGGTGACGGCGACGAGGGCGAACTGGTCCCCCCGTATGGCCAGCATCTGGCGATCCGAGGCCCCGAGCCCTGCGATGGTCGGGTTCGCCGCAAGGCTCTCACTGCCAACTGCGACAATCCCGCCGGCCTCGTCCTCGACGACCACCTCCTCGGCCAGTTCCTCGGCCACGAGGCGCGAGTGGCCGCCCTGTTGATGGGTGCACAGGTGGTTCCACTCCCAGGCCGCTACGTTGAACATCGAGTGCGCGTCCTCGACGTCGGGAAGTCGGCGATCGAACTCTTCCAGCGCAGCGTCGACGTCGTCGATGGCATGTTGATCGGTACGCGTGATGAGCCCCGACGCCGGGTCGAACTCGCTCAGGAGGAACGAGCGGTCCTGTTGGATCGCCCCGTCCGGCCACTTCACGGTGGTCTCCATCTCGACGAGTGAGAGCCCGGGAGCGGTGCGCAGCAGACGGGCAATCGACGTGGTGAGGTGTCCGCCGACCTCGACCAGGGTCCGGAGCCTCTCTTCGAACTGTTCGCGGTTCTGCGTGGGCCATCCGAGCCGGCGATGGTCGACGATCACCACGTCGGGGTGCTGCATCGCCCGCATGATCTCGACGTCGTCGAACGACGGCGCCTCGGAGGCGATGTCGAACGCTCTCGTCCAGCCCGTCAGTGTCGACACCTCGAGCAACCCAGGGTCCGACTCGATGTACAGGCGGTCCAGCTCGGCGAACGCATCCGCTAGCTGGTCGGGCTCGTAGAAGACGGCGGATTCGAGCAGCTCGGACTCGTCGTAGGCCAAGAGGGCGAGGAACTCCACCTCGGCGTTGGTCTCCTGCGGCACACCGAGGCGCTGGCGGAACAGAACGAGCTGCTCGCCTCTCGACGCGAGGGTCTCGGGCTCCAGCATGTTCATCGTGCCGGGAGTGAAGGCCTGTTCGACCTCCGCCAGGCCCCGATACGTATCGGCCAAGAAAGGCCGCTCGTCGCGGTACACGACGTCAGGAGACATCGCGTCGGGCCAGGCCGTCGGATCGTGCTCGAATGCCGAGATCAACGCTCGACCCAGCCTGTCGGCCTCGTTCCATGGCTCGTGCTGGTGCGTGGACACCCCTCGCTCGGCGGTCAGCTCGTCGAACCTCCGGCGTGCGGTGTCCTCGTCGTCGGACTCGAAGACCTCGGCTGCGGAGAGTCGACCGTCGTGGACTGCGAACACGCCGATGGCGGGCGCGGGAGCCGCCAACTCGAGTTCGCCGGCATCCGTGATGTGCCATCCCTCGAGCGGGGTGATGGTGCCGTGTTCGTCGTGGTCCCAGATCACCGGGGCGAGGACCGTCGCACCCTGACCGCGTGACGTGGCGACATCCCGGTGCGTTTCCCGGTCACCGGAGCCATACGCCAGGGGTCGGTGGTCGGTGAACCGGAAGTCCTCGGCGTGGAGTTCGAGCCAGTCCGCACCGCGCTCGTCCGTCGCCGGGAAGAAGACGTTGCGCAGGACGGTGAACATGTCCGCGTTGTCGGGCTGTTCGACCTCGACCCAGCGCCGTTCCAGCTCGCGAACGGCTGCGGAAAGCTGTGTCGGCTCGAACACTGTGATGCGGCAGAGCCGGCAGTCGTCGTCGACCTCCTCGAGGCGGAGTGCCTGAGTGTCGCCGTTCGTGTGGAGGACGAGAGCGAGGTGCTCGCCGCGAACGGCCAAGACCCGCCGGCTGACCGTGCCGAAGCCGAGGTCGGCTGCCTGCTCAGGGTGTGCGCGGTCCGGGTCGATCAGCGACGTGCCGTCGGCATCCTCGACGACGAGGTCGTCGCGGACGATCAGGCCGAAGTGCGCCCAGTCGACTCGTCGGGCCCACGTGTTGGCCATTGCCCCGCGCATCGATGCCACGTTGGCGAGGGTGCCCCGGGTTCTGGCCTCGAGGTCCTCCCAGCACCGCCGGGCCTCGTCCATCTGGTCGTGCCCGAAGCGATCGGTTCGGAGGAGCAACCCCGTGTCGGGATTGGTCTCGCTGATCATCAACTGGGCGTCCGTCACTGGTTCGCGATCCGGCCCGGAGACGACGATGTGAGCCTCGATCCGGCTGGCGACATCGCGGTTCTCGAAGATGCGGGCGAGAAACGCCGTGACCCCGCCCCGGTCGACGATCAGCGATTCGACGCGCTCGAGATGCCCTGCTCGATCGCGGGTGCCCCAACCGAGGGGCCGATGGTCGTGCTGGACGTACTGGTCGTCGAGGAAGGACGCCATCAAGGGCGTTCCCTCCTCGTCACGGCTGCGGTCGGTGACCTCCGAGAAGATCATCCCGCACTCGAGCACGAGCTTCCGCTCCGCCAGATCTTCGACGGTCTCCAGGTACAGCCGGTCGAGTTCGGCCACGGCCTCTGCGAGGTGGTCCAGGTCGAACAGGATCATGCGTTCGATGCGTCGGTCGCTCAACACGCTGAGGCCGAGCCATTCGAAGGAGGCGCCGACCGAGTCGTCGGCGGTGCGGATGCGGCCGCGATGGAGCACGTGGTCGCCCCCACGGGTTGCGAGCGTCTCGCCGTCGCCGGTGAGCGGTGCGTCACCAAGGAAGCGCCCGCCCCAGAATCTGAGGGTCGCGTCGCGCCCCTCGTGTGTACTCCCCACTGCGGCCCGGCGGTCTTCCAGGAGCACGTCGTCGGCGAAGAGTTCGCCGGCCGCGACCCGGTCGCGTCGAATCACCGCGTCGATGCTGCGCTGCATCATGTCGTCGGCCCAGTGCAGCGAGCCGTCGGTGGGGCCGGCCGGCCTCGCGCCCAGTTCCTCGAACCGGGTGGTGGCCGCGTCGAGACGGTGCGCGTCGAACAGCTCCATCCCGGCGATGCGCTCCCCCCGCTGCCAGAGGATCAGGAGCGACGGTGTGGCGGCCAGTTCGAGGGCACCGTCGTCGGTTCGGCGCCAGGAGTTCAGGCGGCTGAGCGTTCCGTGCTCGGCACCGATGAGCACCGGTGCGACCACGGCGAGGTACCCGAGTTCGGAGCGCGCCGCCATCAGCTCGAGGAAGTAGTCGAGATCGCCGCTCCCGAACCCGAGTTCACGGTGGTCTTCGAATCGGAAGTCCGGGTCCAGGTTCCGGCGGAGCCAGTCGAGGTCCCCGTTTGCTCCCGCCACACCGAAATCGAGTTGGAGCAGTTCGGTCGCCGGGAACTCCGACGGCTCGATCTCGAAGCTGCGGCGGTTGATCAGGTCGGTGGCCGCGGCCATGTCCGATGTCTCGAACTGGGTGATCCGGCTCAGGCGGCAGGTCTCGTCGATCTCCTCGATCGCGATGAGGTGGCGAGGATCGTGGCTGCCGTCGCCGTCGATGGTGAGAAAGGCGAGCAGGAGTCGTTCGCCGTGAACAGCGAGGACTCGTCGCGTCGATGCGATCAGTCCCAGCTCGTGGGCCTGCTCCGCCAGCGGCCGATCCGGGTCGCTGGTGACCTCGCCGGTCGGCCCGATCACCTCGAGGTCGGGGCTCACCACCTGGTCGACGAGATTCCACCGCCCCTCACGGATCCAGCTGTGGGCGTGCCCGCTGGTCTCGGTGGCGGCGTTCCCGAGGTCCCCGCGCATTCGGCTCTCCTCGACGAGGCGCTCGAGGTGGGAACGAGCCTCGGCGATCTGGTCGTGACCGTACTGAGAGGCCACCCCTCCCACTCCTGTATCACTGTCTCCGGTGACGACGATGCTCTGCCGATCGACCAGGGTTCCTCCGGCCTCGTCCCGGATCTGGACACACGCGTCGTACCACGCGTGCAAGGGGTGGTTCGAGCGATAGCGGGAGAGGTACACGTCCGCCCCTCCCGCCACCGCGGCAATGGTCTGGAATCGCTCGCGGAGTTCTTCCCGACCCAGGACCTCCCCCCAACCGACCGGACGCATGTCACGAATCTCACCGTCGGGGCCGAGGAAGGCCAGCGCGCTCTCGACGTCTCCGCTGGTGAGGGCCTCGTACATCATCCTCGACAGCCGGTGGTTCGACAGCTGGACGAGGTCCGTCTCCAGCTCCTCGTACCGGAGCCCGATCGCGTCGATCGCAGCCATCAGATCGTCGGGGTCGAAGTTGGTGATGCTCGTGATCAGGCCGTCGTCGGAGACCTCGGTGAGGCGAAGCCAGTGGAGTTGGGTGGCCGAGTCGGGCGCGGTCGATCCGATGGTGCAGCGGTGGACGACCAGGTTCTCGCCTCGGCTCGCGACGGGCTCGAGGTCGACGATGAGCTCACCGCGCCGTTCGCGCACGAGGTTGGTCCCGGTGGCCGCGCGCCAGTAGTCGAGCACTTCCTCGACGCCGTGATGGGTGCTCGACACCACCGCCCTGCGGTCGTCGACCATCACATCTGCGTCAAGGGAGTTCTGTGTTGCGTCCCAGTCTCCGAGGACGACCGCATCGAGTTGGGCCCTCGCCAGTGCGTCGGCGCGGTTCCAGATCTCCTGGTCCGCCGCCTCGGGGGCGCTGTCCGTCGCTTGCAGGGCGTCCGACGGCACTGTCGAGGTTGGACTCGGCTCGTTCGGGACCTCGACGTCGATGGTGACGGAGGCGCCCTTTGCAGCGAACAGACGCTGCGCTTCGTCGACGGCGGCACGGGTCCCCTCGGCGTCGCCCGCCATGGAGCAGACCCTGGCGAGGACGAGGTTGGCATTGGCGTGGTCGACGAGGATGTCGGTGTCCGCGGCAACGGCGACCGCTGCCTGTGCGACCCGACGCGCCTCGTCGAGGTCGCCTTGGGCAGCCAGCAGGTCGGCCCGTGCGGTCTTGGCGGCGATCGCGGTCTGGGGGTTCTGGCCGGCGAGCGCCTCGCTGTCGGCCGCCAACTCGGCTGCCTCGTCGAGCCGGCCCTGGAGCATCAACGCCCGCGAGAGGTGGGCCGCCGCCTGACCCGCGTCGGCACCGATGCCGAGCCGGCCGAGTCCGCCGTAGGCCGCCCGCAGGTGTGGTTCGGCTGCCTCTGGCTCGCCGGCGAGGAGTTCGACGATGCCCCAGTACAGCTGGGTCTCGAGCAGCCCGTGGCGGTCGCCCAGCTTCTCGACCGAGGTCCGGGTGTCGGCCAGCATGTTGCGCGCCGTGTCGAATCGGCCGCGCAACGCCTCCAGCACCGCCTGGCAGCGCGTCGATGTGGCCTCGACCCGTGGTGAGCCGGTGGTGATCCGCAGCAATCGCAGAACGTCGAGGCACCGCCCGCCGGCGCGGGGGACCGGACTCGGCCCCAAGAGTGCGGCGACCGGCGCGGCCCCGAGAACCGTGGCCACGCGCCGGCCGTCGTCGGCGGCGCGGGCGGCGGTGAGTGCCTTGTCGAGTTCGGCCTCGCAGTCGCCGATGTGACCGAGGCGGGCCAGCGCCCCTGCCCGGACGAGACGCGCATTGGCCTCACCCGTGCGGTCGTCGAGCAGGGCCAATGCCTCTGCGGCCGTCGCCGCGGCGACCTCCGCCTCCACCAGGCGGTCGGGTTCGGTGAGCATCCGCAACTGGGCACGAAACGCATGGGCCCAGGCCGACAGCCGCTCGTCGTCGCCGGTCCGGTCCTCCAGTTGTTTCAGCAGCGGGAGCCCCGAGCTGACGTCGCCGAAGGCGAAGAACGCTTCGCAGCCGAGCATCAGCAGGTCGGGAAGTTCGGGCGACTCCTCGTCGAGAAGCTCCGCCGCCCGTGCTGCGAGGGAGCTGGCCGCTGCGACGTCGTCCCGTTCGAGGGCTCGCTCCGCTGCCGCTCCCAGGGTCTCCGCGGCGCGGTCGCCGATCTCGGCCGTTTCGTCGTCGTGGATGTTCAGCTGGATCCGCAGATCGTGGGCCTGCTCCAAGTGATACCCGATCGCCACCTCGTGTTCGCCGGCGCCCCCGCCGCCGGAGCCCGTCATCCACTCCGCGACCGTGAGATGGTGGTCGGCCCGAGTCCGCTTCAGGAGGCGGCGGTAGGAGGCGTCGCGGATGAGGGCGTGGTGGAAGCGGAAGATCGGCTCGTTGCCCCAGTAGGCGCCTGTCGGCTCGACCAGTTCCTTGCGCCTCAGCCGCTCGAGGATGGGAATGAGGCGACCGGCGTCGCCCTGGGGCGTGAGCGCGGCGACTGCGCCGAGCGGGAAGTCGGCGCCGACCACCGACGCCCGCTCGAGCATGCGCCGCTCGCTGCCGGGGAGCCGCTCGATGCGCGACGACAGGAGCGACTGGATCGTCGGTGGTACCTCGACGGCCTCCGCGTCGATGGACAGCTCCCAACCCTGGTCGCCCTCGACGATGACCTTGTCGTCGAGGAGCATCTTCATCAGCTCGCGGACGAACAGCGGATTGCCCTCGGTCGACTCGGGGAGCCGGTCCAGAAGCTCGGGCGGCAGAGCTGCAGCCCCGACGAGCTTGGCGGCCAACTCGGCGGTGGCCTCGGCGTCGAGGCCTTCCAGAGAGATCGCCTCGGCCACCCGGCGCCCCTTCTCGGCGAGAGAGGGGCGAATCTCCCGGAGCTCCGGTCGGGCCAACGCCACGACGACGGCAGGAGCGTCGTTCACCCACTCCGCGAGGTGCTCGAGCAGGTCGAGAAGGAGCGGTTCGGCCCACTGGATGTCGTCGACGACCACGACGATCGAGCGCGTCTGGCCGATGGCCTCCAGCATCCGGCGCACTGCGAAGAACAGTTCCTCGGTGGAGCGCATCTCGGCTGCGCCGACGAAGCTCCCGAGGAGCGATGCGACCCGATCTGCGTCGTCGAGGTTCCCGACCAGGGCATGGATGCGGTCGAGCACCTCGTCGTGGGTGCGAGCGTCGTCGAGACCCGCCGTGATGCGGAGCAGTTCGGCGATCGGGGAGAAGGTGGTTCCACCCGCTCGTTCGATCCGGATGTCGACGAACGTCGCGTCGCCGACGTAGGTCTTCTGGAGCTCCTCGGCGAGTCGGGTCTTGCCGACACCCGGTGCGCCGATCACGGTGGCGAGGCGCACCTCCCGGTTGGCGACCGCCTCGTCGATCACGTCGAGCAGGACACGCAACTCTGCGTCGCGGCCGACGAACGGTGTCGCGGAGTCGTCGTCGGTGGCCGCTTCGTCGATCGCGCGGAAGGCGGCGACTCCCTCGGTCTTGCCCTTCAGTTCGATCTCGCCGAGTGTCTCGTACCGGATCGTCGAGCGCGTGAGCCTCCACGTGTCCTCGCCCACCAACACGGACCCCGGCTCGCACGCGGCCTCGAGCCGGGCGGCAGTGTTGAGGACGTCGCCCACGAGGTCGGAGTCGTCGTCGGAGATGATCACCTCGCCGGTGTTGATGCCCACCCGCAGCCCCAGGTCGATGCCGAAGCGGTCCTCGACCACCGAACGGATCGCGGCGAACCCACGCTGGAGTTCGAGCCCGGTCGCCACCGCCCGCTCGGCATCGTCTTCGGTCACCTCGGGTACCCCGAACACGGCCATCACGCCGTCGCCGATGAACTTGGCCACGGTGCCGCCGCGGTCGTCGACCATCCGTTGGACCATGGAGTGGTAGCGCCCAAGGGTTTCGCGCACCGACTCGGTGTCGACGCGCTCGCCGAACGGGGTGGACCCGACGAGGTCGCAGAACATCACCGTCACGGTCTTGCGGATGGCCTCGCTCTCGGCCTCGGCGGGTGCCGGCCCACCGACGGGATGGCCACACTCGTCACAGAACTTGGCGTCCGGAGCCAGCTGGTGCCCACAGGCGGCGCACGCGGCGAGCAGGGGTGTCGCGCACCCTGCGCAGAATTTCGCTGCTGATCGATTGGTGCGGCCGCACTCCGGACAGTCCACAGAACCCCGTTTCCCCTGGTCCCAGTTTCGCACAGGTCGTGGCGAAGGTTCATGAGGTATCGGTCACGGTGCGCCGACATCACCGTGACGTGGGGTTTACGCTCGGCGGTGTGATCCCGATCGTCACTCCCGAGGAGATGGGTGCCGTCGACGCCGCCGCTCCCGAGCCCGTGGAGGTTCTGATCGGGCGGGCCGGATGGGCGGTCGCCCGCACCGCCCTCGACATGCTGGGTGGCGGTTACGGCCGGACCGTCAACCTCATCGCCGGGCCGGGCAACAACGGCGCCGACGGTCGTGTCGGATGCGAGCATCTGGCCCGCCGTGGCGTGCGGGTTCGCGTCTACGAGGCCAAGGAGTGCCCCGCCGAACTCCCGCCGGCCCACTTGGTGATCGATGCCGCATTCGGGACGGGCTTCCGCGGCGAGTGGCAGAGCCCGGAAGTGGGCGCCACGCCGGTGCTCGCCGTCGACATCCCCTCCGGGGTGAACGGCCTCACCGGTGTCGCCGGTCCGGGAGTGCTGCCGGCGGACAGGACGATCACGTTCCAGGCCTGGAAGCCCGGACTCCTGCTCAACGACGGTCCAGCCCTGGCCGGAGACGTCGACGTGGCCGATATCGGTCTCGACTGCGAAGGGGTCGATGCCCGCCTCGTCGGCCGGTACGACGCCGCCACATGGTTGCCGCGACGTGAACGCGACTCGCACAAATGGCGCGGTGCGGTGAAGGTCGTCGCCGGTTCGCCCGGCATGACGGGCGCCGCCGCCCTCAGCACGGCTGCCGCCGCCCGGGCCGGAGCGGGGATCGTCCAACTGGTCACGACGGCGCTCGCCCACGATGTCCGTGCCGAGCTGATCACAAGGGTCGTCGTCGCCGGCGATCTCGTCGCGGCGGCGACCGATCGTGCCGAGCGCTACGGGTCGGTCGTCGTAGGACCCGGTCTCGGCCGGAGCGATCTCACGGTCGAGGTCGTGCACAGCCTGATCGATGTCGACGTGCCCCTCCTCGTCGACGGCGATGGCCTGATGGCGTTCGAGCCCGACCACATCGCGGCGATCCGCACGGACCTGAAGTCGCGCCACAGCCCGGTCGTCCTCACTCCGCACGACGGCGAGTTCGCCCGTCTCACCGGCGACCGCGTGCCCGACGACCGCATCGCGGCCGTGCGCGGGCTCGCCTCCCGGACGAATTGCACCGTCCTGCTGAAGGGGCCCACCACCCTCGTCGCCGCCCCCGAGGGTGCGCTCCTCGCTGTCGACCACGGTGACGAACGGCTCGCCACCGCCGGATCCGGTGACGTGCTCTCCGGCGTCGTCGGCGCTCTGATGGCGTGCGGCGCACCTGCCCTTCACGC
>CBFCWZ010000008.1:0-26915 GCA_965601935.1 uncultured Ilumatobacteraceae bacterium | reverse complement strand
ACCCCACCTCCGAGCTGTACGCCCAACAAACCGTGCGCTACAGCGAGAAGAACTGGCGCACGGTGGCATTCACCGAAGAAGCAATCCTCGCCGACCCGAATCTCACCGAGATCACCGTGTCGCGCGCGTGACCAGCGGGTTCGGCGGCGGCACGACACCGTCGGCGATTTAACACGCCGTTCACAATCGGGCAACCGCTGGGCAACCGCCCGCTGCCACGCTTCCCCTCGCCATCGGCCGCGGGTTCATCCTTCCCCGGCCTCCCCCCGAGAGAATTCCGAGGACATCTGTGGTCTACAAGGCTGAGTACATCTGGATCGACGGCACCGCGCCCACCCACAAGCTGCGGTCGAAGACGAAGATCCTGCCCGACGGCGCCGAACTGCCCCTGTGGGGCTTCGACGGTTCGTCGACCAACCAGGCAACCGGCGACAAGAGCGACTGTGTGCTGAAGCCCGTCGCCGACTTCCCGGACCCGATCCGCGGTGGCGACAACAAGCTCGTCATGTGCGAGGTCATGCTGGTCTCCGGCAAGGCGCACCCCAGCAACTCTCGTGCCGCGGCGGCCCGTACCGCCAAGAAGTACAAGAAGCACGAGGCCCTGTTCGGCATCGAGCAGGAGTACACCTTCATGAAGAACGGCCGCCCGTACGGCTTCCCGCCGGCCGGCTACCCCGAGCCGCAGGGTGGCTACTACTGCGGTGTCGGCGAAGACGAGATCCACGGCCGTGACATCGTCGAGGCCCACATGGAGGCCTGCCTCCAGGCCGGCATCTCGATCTCCGGCATCAACGCCGAAGTGATGCCCGGCCAGTGGGAGTTCCAGGTCGGGCCGTGCGGCCCGCTCGAGGTCGCCGACCAGCTGTGGGTCGCCCGCTGGCTGCTGTACCGGATCGCCGAGGACTACAAGGTCGCAGTCACCATCGAGCCGAAGCCTGCCAAGGGCGACTGGAACGGTGCCGGAGCGCACACCAACTTCTCGACCGTCGAGATGCGCGAGGACGGCGGCTACAAGCACATCGAGGCCGCCTGCAAGGCTCTCGGCAAGAAGGCCGAACTCCACATCGAGAACTACGGGACCGGCGTCGAGGAGCGCCTGACCGGTGCCCACGAGACGCAGCGTCACGACCAGTTCAGCTATGGCGTGTCCGACCGCGGTGCATCGATCCGCATCCCGTGGCAGGTCGCCGTCGACAAGAAGGGCTACCTGGAGGACCGTCGGCCGAACGCCAACATGGACCCCTACGTGGTCACCCGGCTGATGGTCGACACCGTCTGCTCGGCGATGTGACCGGCCGACCCGCGTAACACATCTTCAACGACCGGAGCGGGGGCCGTCGGGCCCCCGCTCCGTCGCTTTTCCCCGATCCTCCCGGAAGACTGTTGAGGTGATCGACACCATGCTCGAGCAGCACCGCGAATACGTCCTGCGCAGCGTCGAAGAGCGCGGCGTCCGGCTGATCCGGCTGTGGTTCACCGACGTGCTCGGAAACCTGAAGAGCCTGGCGATCTCGCCGGCCGAACTCGACAACGCCCTCGTCGACGGAATGACCTTCGACGGATCGTCGATCGACGGATTCTCGCGGGTCCAGGAGGCCGATGTTCTGGCCGTTCCGGACCCCGACACGTTCGAGGTGCTCCCCTGGGGCGACACGACGACACCCGAGGCACGGGTGTTCTGTGACATCCACCACTTCGACGGGAGTCCGTTCGAGGGCGACCCGCGCCAGATCCTGCGGCGCCATGTGCGAGAAGCCCACGATGCGGGTTTCACCTTCTACGTCGCCCCCGACATCGAGTTCTTCTACTTCGAGCCGCTCGAGGCCGGTCAGCCGCCGGTGCCGATCGACCAGGGCGGGTTCTTCGACCTCACCACCCGCGATGCCACCGGTGAGCTGCGCAAGAAGACCATCCGCACGCTCGAGGCAATGGGGATCCCGGTCGAGTACTCGTTCCACGAGGATGCCCCCGGCCAGCAGGAGATCGATCTGCGCCACACCGACGCCCTCACGATGGCCGACAGCGTCATGGCAATGCGCCTCGCCGTGCGCGAAGTGGCTGCCCAGAACGGTGTCCACGCCACCTTCATGCCGAAGCCGCTCGAGGGCGTACAGGGCTCGGGCATGCACCTCCACATGTCGCTCTTCCGTGACGACGAGAACGCCTTCTACGAGGCCGACGACGGCTACAACCTCTCCGATGTCGCCAAATCGTTCATGGCCGGCCTGCTCCGCCACGCCGCCGAGATCACCGCCGTCACCAACCAGACGATCAACAGCTACAAACGCCTCGTGCCGGGCTTCGAGGCGCCGGTGCACGTGAGCTGGGCCAGGAACAACCGCAGCGGCCTGATCCGCGTGCCCATCGCCAAGCGAGCCAATCCCCGGGCGACCCGGATCGAGTACCGCTCGGCCGACCCGGCCGCCAACCCGTACCTCGCCTTCAGCCTCATCCTCGCCGCCGGCATGCGCGGGGTGAGAGAGGGTTACGAGCTGCCCGACGAGGCCGACGCCAACCTCTTCGAGATCGGGCCCGACGTGCTCGACAAGCTGGGGATCACCCAGCTGCCACAGTCACTGGCCGAGGCGCTGGCGACGATGGAGTCCTCGCCGCTGGTGCACGAGGCGCTCGGCGAGCACATCTTCGAGTGGTTCCTGCGCAACAAGCGCCACGAGTGGCGCGCCTACAAGACACATGTCACCGCCTTCGAGCGTGACCGCTACCTGACGACCTTGTGAGACTCGGAGCGGCATGACGAGCACCACCCCGACCCTCGTGGTCGTCCCGGAGAACGCCACCCCCGACCTGGCGCGGACCCTCGATCTCGGTGGCTATGCCTGGAAGGCCGTCGCCACTGCCATCGAGGCGGGCGAGCACGAGCCCACCATCGGCTGGGCGGGCGCCATCGTCGACGCCACCGCCGACGCCGACAGCGCGTGGAACTTCCTGCGGGCTCTGCGCAAGCAGCTCGACCGGCCCGTGCCGGCGCTGCTGCTCATCAACGGCGCCCAGCTGGGCGAGCTCGAGCTGCGCGACGAACTCTTCGACGACTTCTGTCTCACCCCGTTCCACCCGGCCGAACTCGAAGCGCGGTTGCGGCACCTGCTCACCGCCAGCGGCGAGCTGCAGCGGGCCGAGCTGGTCGAGTACGGCGAACTCTCGCTGAACCTCGAGACGTACCAGGCAGTCATCTCCGGACGTCCACTCGACCTCACCTACATGGAGTACGAACTCCTCAAGTTCCTCGCCCAGAACCCCGGCAAGGTGTTCACCCGCGAGATCCTGCTCAGCCGGGTGTGGGGCTACGAGTACTACGGCGGCGCCCGTACCGTTGACGTCCATGTCCGACGTCTCCGGGCCAAGCTCGGCGAGGAACACGCCGGCCTCATCCAGACCGTCCGCTCCGTCGGCTACCGCTTCGGCCAATCCCGCTGGGACGCCTAACAGGATGCGGAAAATCGACCCGCCCGCCCGATCGGCAATCGATCTACCAGGTGCTCTCCACTGCCAATCTCATCGAACTCGGCGATACTCAGCAGCCTGCTGAAGGTTCCGTCAGTTGATGATGGCGTCGGCGGCAGCTGCGACGACGGTGGCGGCGAAGACTTCACTGCCCACTTCGGTGGGGTGCACGCCGTCGCCACTGAGCACTCCGTCGCGGTAGGCGACACTGCTCCAGTACGCGATCGACGAGTCACCGCGGACGGTGGTCCGGTCGGCGAGCGTCTGGTTCACCATGTCGGCCGCCTCGGCGCTCCCCACGTAGGCGGTGTCGACCCAGACGATCTCCGACTCGGCCGGGACCTCGGCGAGCAACGAATCGATCGCCTCACCCAACTCCTCCGGAGTCGAGTACTGGTTGATGTCGTTCGTACCGAGGGCCACGATCCACAGCTCGTCGGCGTGGTCGGAGTCGCCGTTCCAGCCCATCTCCTCGACGATGCCGGAGACCACGTTCGTCCCACTGGGGTTGTCGCCGGCGTTGACGTTGATCCGTTTCCCACTCTGCGCCTCGATGATCGCCTCGGGATAGCCGAGCGCCCCGAACCGCTCCCCGAGGTACGGCAGGGCGCCGACAGTGATCGAATCGCCGATCATCACGATCTGGGTGATGTCGACGTCGTCGTCGACGATGAGCGATTCGGAGACCACCTCGGCGGTTTCCTCGTCGAGGGTCGCGGCGGTGGAACCCCCGGGGCTGCTCCCCAGGTCGGGCATGGTGTCGGTCGACTCGAGGGTGGTCGACGACGAACACCCGGCGAGCGCGGTGAGCGCACACGCGACGACGAAGGAGTGCAGGCGACGGGGGGTCACGGGGCACAAGTCTGGCGAGACCAGCCGTCCGATCGCGCTCACCGGCATCGATTTTCACGAAAGTCCAGCTCAGAGCTGCTGAATGCGCAGGGAGTGGCGCTGGTGGAGCGCCAGCATCTCCTCCAGCCGAGGATCGACGAGCCGACCCTCGCGCACCACTGGCACGCCGTGGACGACGGTGTCACGGGCACCCAGCGGACCGCCCCGCAGCCAGCCCTCGATCGGGTCGGCGACCACTCCCGCAAACCGCGGGCCGTCGAGCGACCACACGGCGATGTCGCCCACGGCGCCCACCGACAGTTCACCGATCTCGCCGGACCGGCCGAGACACGCCGCACCGCCGACGGTGGCGAGTTCGAGGGCATCACGGGCGGTCATCGAGTCGGCACCGTTGCGCAGCTTGGCGAGCAGGAGGGCCTGACGGGCTTCGAGCCAGAGAGAGGCGGAATCGGCCGACGAGGAGCCGTCGACCCCGAGCCCGACATCGACACCGGCGGCCCGCAGATCGACGACCGGGGCGATCCCCGAGGCCAGGATCAGGTTGCTCGACGGGCAGTGCGCCGCGCCGACGCCGGCGGCGCCCAACCGGGCGATCTCCGACTCGTCGGGACGCACACAGTGGGCAACCCAGGTCCGGTCGGAGCACCAGCCGGTGCGCTCCAGGTACTCGGTCGGCCGACAGCCGAAGGTGGCCACGCTGAACTCGTCGTCCTCGGCGTTCTCGGCGAAATGGGTGTGGAGCCGCACGTCGAGACGCTCGGCCAGTTCCGCCGATCGGACCATCAGATCCTCGGTGACCGAGAACGGAGAGCACGGCGCGAGTGCGATACGCGTCATCGCCCCCCACGAACGGTCGTGGTGGCGGTTCACTGCGTCTTCACTCGCCGCGAGGATCGCGTCGTCGTCGTCCACCACGTCGTCGGGAGGGAGGCCACCGTCCTTCTCCGACAGCGACATCGAGCCGCGGGTGGGGTGGAAGCGGACCCCGAGGTCACGGGCCGCCTCGACCTCTGCGCCGAGGAGGTCGCCCGCGCCGTGCGGATGCAGGTAGAGGTGATCGCTCGAGGTCGTGCAGCCCGACAGGGCCAGCTCGGCCAGGCCCACCCAGGCCGACACGTACGCCGACTCGGTGTCGAGGGCCCGCCAGAGCGGATACAGCGACTGCAGCCAACCGAACAGCGGCTTGTCGGTCATCGGCGGGTACGCCCGCGTCAGGTTCTGGTAGAGGTGGTGATGGGTGTTGACCAGGCCGGGTGTCACCAGGCAGCCCGACGCGTCGATCGTGTCCTGCCCCGCAGGAGGTGGGCCCTCCCCGACCCCCGAGACGAGTCCGTCGGTGACGGCGACCCAACCACCGCGGAACTCGCGACGTGCTGCGTCGACGGTGGCGAGCCGGTCCGCCCCCACAACGACGAGGTCGTGAAGGCTCTCGGACACGGGCGTGTCAGTCGTCGAGTTGGAGGAGTTCGCTGCCCTCGTTGCGCGTCCGCCCGTCGCGATACATGAGCTCGCCGATCAGGCCGGCTGCGACCGCTCCGCTCATCATCACGACCACCGGGATGAGGAGCAGTACGAGGACAATCGCGATCGCACCGGGCATGTAGCGACAGTACCCCTCTCAGCTGTGTCCGGACCAATCACCCAGGCGACAGTCGCGTGTCGGTTGCCACGGAACTTCCGCGATCCGCAACGGAATCGATGGGACCTGTTCGTCTGTAGTGTCGATGGGCACGCCACACGTGATCCGTCCCGAGGGGGGCCGGGCGACTCAACAGCTTCTGGCGCTGTTCGACAGCCAGGTCCGCGACCTCTATTCGTTCCTGGTCCGACGCTGCGGCAACGCTGCGCTGGCAGAGGACCTCACACAGGAGGTGTTCGTGGAGGCCGCCCGGCGGACTCATGTCGGCGCGGAGGTGCCGACGCGGGCGTGGCTCTACCAGTCCGCCCGCCACCGCCTCATCGATCACTGGCGACGAGAGAGTCGAGGGGCCAGCAAGCTCAGGCTGGTCGGCGCAACGGACGCCGACGAACGGGTGGGCGACCCCGCCGACCAGGTGACGACGAGCGAACAGCTCATGACCGCGCTCGGCGAGCTCTCACGTGAGCATCGCGCCGCCCTGGTGCTCCGATACGTCGACGACCTGACGGTGCAACAGGTTGCAGACGCACTGGGACGGTCGGTACGAGCAACAGAATCGCTGCTGACCCGTGCCCGACAGAGCTTCGGCGAGAGCTACCGGGAGGAGAGCCATGGATGAGACGCGGACGCGAGAGCTGCTCGCGTCGCTCGACTCAGTTCAGGCGAAGCCCGACGACGAATTCGTCGAAGTCCTCCGCCGACACGTTCACGACATTGCGTCGTACGGGGCCGACACGACACCCGGCGACGATTCCCGAAAGGACCGGCTCATGGTCACATTGCAGGCTGAACCAGAGATCGACTCGGCGACGTCGGGGCCTCGACCGTGGCGGCGCCTCGCGGCCGCTGCCGCAGTCGCGCTCGTCGTCGGAGGAGGCGTCGCAGCCCTGCTCCTCAGCGGGGACGACGACGCACCCGACCGGGTCGCCGACGATCCGAGCCCGACCGAGAGCTCGGTGGAGACCGATGCAACAGAGCAGTCGGCGGAGCAAGCAGCCCTCGTCGCCGAACAGTTCATCGCCGCGGGCGACGCAGCCGACGTCGAGGCCTCTCTGGCCCTGATCGGCCCGGAGGCTCAACTCACTGTCGGCAGCAACGTCGTGGACCCGGAGGAAACGGAGAACTGGATTCGCCTCGAAGGGGTCCTCGGGTTCCGGGACGAAGAGACGGTCTGCTCGGCCAGCGATTCGACGCAGGTCGAGTGCAGCACCATGAGGAGCAACCGATGGACCGACGCGACCGGTGGCGAGCCGGAGCCGAACACGTTCTTCCTACGGATCGAGGAGGGTCAGGTCACTGCGATGCGCTCGACGGCAGCCGTGGACGGCTGGGAGGAGTACTTCGAATTCGTCATGGAGCAGAGCAATGACGAGGAGTTCGCCGCGATGTTCGTCTCGCATCCCGACGGCATGGGAATCATCGGGCTCGCCCACACCGACGAGTCGATCGAACTCCACTCCCACTGGACCGAAAAGTTCGAGGCCGCCCAGGGCGACTGAGCCTCAATCTCCGACGTACGCCCAGGCCTCGACCTCGACGAGGAAGCCCGCCGGGAGTTCCTTGGCGGCGATCGTCGAGCGGGAGGGGCGATGGTCGCCGAGCACATCGGCGTAGGCCGCGTTGAAGGTGGCGAAGTCGTCCATGTCGACGAGGAAGCACGTGGTCTTCACGATGTCGCCCAGGGAGGCGCCCTCACTCTCGAGCAGAGCGGACAGGTTGGCCAGCGCCTGGCGGGTCTCGGCGTCGACGCCTCCCTCGACACGCTTCCCGTCGATCATGCCGCCCTGGCCCGACACGATGAGGAAGTCGCCGGCGCGGACGATGGGCGAATAGGGACCGAGGGGCTTGCTCATGGAGCGCGACAGTAGTCAGCCCCGAGCGGGCAGGTCCCCGGGGAAGCCTGCCTCCCGCCACGCTGCGGCGAGCACTGCGGCGAACACGGCGTCGCTCGCGGCGACCGGTTCGGCTTCCTCCGCTTCGATCGTGACGTCGACGTGGGGCATCTCGTCGGAACGGAGGATGCCGAACGACCGGATCGTGAGGTCGAGCGGGACACCCTCGTCGTCGACGGCGACCCCCTCGCGGCGGACGATGCCCAGCGCCATGTGGGCGGCACCGATGCAGTAGGAACGCAGGACGACCTCATCGAGTGCGGTCCCGGCGCGCACCACGAGCTGGAGCGACCCGTCGGCACGGAACTCGGCTGAGGCACGGCCGCCGGCGGGCGCAGTGACGGAGTCGATGCCGGCGTCGAGCGAGCTCACCAGAGCGGCGACCTCGGCCCAGCCGGAGCCGCGCAATGAAGCCGCCACCGACGGGCCGACGACGTCGGTGAACTCCACGTCGACGCCGGGAGCGACCTGCCGGACCGAGTCTCGAAGCGCTTCCTCGTCGGCAGGGTCGGTGGGACGGGCGAGCACGGCCACACCGCTGCCGTCGGCACGGACTCCCGCTGCGAGCGGCGGACGCTTGACCCCGCGTCGCACCACGTCTTCCCGGGAGAGCCGGACGCGCACCGGCCGGCCGTTCTCGTCGGCGAGGCGTCGCGCCACCGCGCCGAGGTCGCTGTCGACCTTGGCGCCGAACGCACCACCGTTCCCGAGCAGCGAAGCCGGCTCGCCACCCGGCGCGCACCACGTCGAATCGGGCTCCAGCGCCGCCGGCTCCACCCACGTCGTGCGCAGTGTTCGCGCCCAGTCCCCCTCAGGGAGCTCGATCGGCCACGTGAGTGCTGCGGTCGTGCGCCGGCCCGGCACCACACCAGCGCAGTGGCGTGCCTCTGCACTCGTCTGTCCGACCACCCACTCGCCCTCGGGCGAGAGCACGGCGACCAGGGCGTCGGCCGGAGCAGAGTCCTCTGCGAACCCTCCCCGGCCCAGTGCGACCTCGGATCCGACGGCCTGTCGGGTTCCGCCCTCCAGCCCGGCGCGGCGGGCGGCAGCGGTGAGGTCACGCACCGGCCGATCGGGTGCATCGACCAGTGCGCAGGCCTCGTGAATGGTCTGCCATCCCGTACAACGGCAGAGGTGGGCGCGCAGGGCACGGTCGACCGCGGCCCCCTCCCGGCGCTCGGGTCGCAGCGCGGCGAGCCGCATGATGATCCCCGGAGTGCAGAACCCGCACTGACTGCCGCCCGCCGCGCACAGTGCTTCCGCCCAGGCGGAGCCCTCGTCCAGCCCCTCGACGGTGGTCACCCGGCGCCCGGCGACTCGGGTGGCAGGGGTGACGCAGGCGACCCGCGGCGTGCCGTCGACCCACACCGTGCAGCAGCCGCACTGGCCCTGCGGGCTGCACCCGTCCTTGGCCGATCGGACGCCGAGATCGTCACGCAACACGTCGAGCAGCGAGCGACCGGCGGCGGCGGCCGTCACCTCCTGCCCGTCGAGCTCGAACCTGATCGTCATCGTGGCCGCCCTGCCATCGGCGGAGGTCCATCCCAGGGGTATCGTCGATCTCGCCGTGCGACGTGCATGGCCTGCCACGTTGGCAGGTCGCCCCGCCGGCCGCAACGGACGACAACATGAACGACCACCCTCCCCCGTCCCGTCGGCTCCTGAGACCGACCCGTCGGCAGTTCATCGGAGGGACGCTGGCCGCGGGCCTCCTGGCCGCGTGCGGTGACGACGACTCCGGTTCGTCCGACACCTCGGCGGCAACCAGCTCGGCGGGAGACCCCGACCTCCAGGTGCCCCCGACCGGGTCGGAGCCGTGGACGATCGTGCAGCGATTCCCCCAGAACACCCAGGTACCCGGCGAGATCCGGCTCCCGTTCAGCCTGTCGACGGGTGAGGCGTCGTTCATCACCGATGGCCCCATCGAACTCGGTGCCACAGTGACCGATCTCGACGGCAATCCGATCGGAGGTCCGGTCAGAGCATTGCGGCGTGATGTCGACCCTGCTCCGTACTACTCGTTCCGGCCGACCATCGAGGAGCCAGGTATCTATCGAATCGTGATCAAGGGTGGGCCCGAGGAGGGGGCCGCCTTCGACGTCGCAGAACCCGAGGCGGTCCAGGTGCCGATCCCCGGCGACACCCTCGAACCCTTCGACACACCGACCACGGACGCCCCGGGCGGCGTCGACCCGATCTGCACCCGCGACCCGATGTGCTCGCTGCATTCGATCACCCTCACCGAGGCGCTCGCCTCCGGCAGATCGGTCGCCTACCTCGTCGGCACACCGGCGTTCTGCTCGACCGGGACCTGCGGGCCGGGCCTCGACGCCCTGCTCGCGCTGCAGGAGGAGTACGCCGACCGGTTCGAGTTCGTCCACGCCGAGGTGTACACCGACACGACGGCTACCACGCCCGCTCCCGCGGTGGTACAGCTGGGTCTGTTCTACGAACCGGCGCTCTTCGTGGCCGACGCCACCGGCACCATCGTGGACCGCCTCGACGCCATCTGGGACGAGAGCGAACTCAGGGAGACGCTCGACCGCGTGTAGGTGTCCGATCGTGGCAGACGTTCGGACGGGCTGATGTCAGCCACCCAGTTGGCGCGTCCTCACAGCTGCAACGGCAAGCTGCAACAGGTGTCAGACACCGGGGTCAGGAGAAGGATTGGCCGCAGCCGCAGGTGCGGCTGGCGTTGGGGTTCGTGATGGCGAACCCCGACTCGTCGAGCCCGTCCTTGTAGTCGAGGGTGGCGCCCTCGAGCAGTTGAGCGGAGGCGGCGTCGACCACGACCTTCACGGCCTTGGTGTCGCCGAACTCGGCCTGGTTGTCGTCGGCGCCGATGTCGCCGTCGAAGAACATCTCGTACGAGAAGCCCGAGCAACCGCCCGGACGGACGGCGACGCGCAACGCGAGCTCCTCGGCGCCCTCGGCGTCGAGCAGTTCACGGACCTTGACGGTGGCGGTGTCGGTGAGCGTGATCATGGAACCTCCAAGTGGGAATTTTACCGGGTCGCGACGGTGACCTGGCAAGGAGTGCGGGCAGTCAGGGTGCAGAACTCGCGGACCTCGGCGTCGCCCATCTCGGCCACGAAGCCGGAGACGAGCCCGCGGTGGAGACCACACACGAGGTCGGGCTGCTCGCTCGCCAGACGGTCGAACGGGCAGTTGGCGAAGGCGACGACGGCGGCACCGTCATCGAGATCGGGATGGCCGCCGCGCGGGGCGGCGTCGGTCACCAGCGGGTCGAAACCGAGCCGGTCGAGGTCGGAGACCAGGGCCTCGAGGGTCGACGGCGACTCGTCGTAGGGCACGGCGCGCTGTCCCCCCTCGTGGTGGCCGACGGCCTCGGCGTCGGCGGCGTCGGCGCCGGTTCGCTTCGCCATGGTGAGCGCCATGGAGGCGAGCACGGGCATCGTCGGTGGCTCGAGACCGAGAGACGGGGCATCGCGGGCGACGGAGTAGCGGTGCTGGGGCCGGCCCACGTCACCGCGCCCGCTGACCTCGAGTTCGAGGAGGCCGACGTCGCGCATCCGCTCGAGGTGCGGCCGCACGGTGTTCGGGTGCAGGTCGAGCGAATCGGCCACGTCGGCGGTGGTCAGCGGGCGGGCCGACCGCGCCAGCTCGAGATAGATGGCGTAGCGCGTGTTGTCGCCGAGCGCCTTCAGCACGTCGAGCTGTAGTGGTGCGGGATCGGCCACACGAGGAGATTACACGGAAACGGCCGGGTTAACTCCTGGCTTGTCCATCACCACCGACGCCGCAACGGGTGTCGGCCGGACACCCCGGGGCCCGCCGCCCAGCCGCGACGTGGCCCGACGCGCCGCCGACCTTGCGCAGCGAAGCTTCCTCGAGGTGCTGGGCGTCATCGAGAAACGTGAGCGCCTTCGAATGCGATCACGGTGAGTCGTATACATTGCTCGGCGAGAGTGGCGGCGTGAACCGGCCGACGCCATCGATGCGCCACTCCTCGGTGAGATCCCGCTCCCGCCCGCCGTGACACCGGCCGGCGACGCAGGCGATCCGGTCGTGCCGAGCAGCGACGGGTCGGGCTGCTGCAGTGTTCGCCGACATCGCCGAACAGATCACCGCCTCGGTCGCTCCGCCGGCGAAGGCCGACGAACCCGACATGGCAGGATGCCCGGCGCGGCTGTTCGACACCGTCAACGCCGCACTTGCCGAGCTCGACGCCGACAGCGACCGACCTCGGCGATCTCGGTCAGCTCAGCCCGGCGAGGTACTCGTCGGCAATCGGGTCGTCGACCTCGATGCCGTCGAAGTCGGGATCTCCCGGCATCGCAACACCGGTGATGCGTCCGTCCTCGTTGCGGCGCAGCCGCGGCAGGATCAGCGAGGGCGGCTCTGCCTCCCCGGCGGCCACCGCAGCCGCCGCCGTGTCGTGCTCGGCCAGGAACTGGAGGTTCACGATCGTGGGCGGGAGCATCATCAGCTCACCCGCCGCCTGCATCCGCAGCGCCTCCGCGGGCCTCACCCACAGGCTCTCCACGGTCTCCTTGTCGTCGTGGATGCCTTCCTGACCAGGAGGTGCCTCGGTGAGGAAGAAGCGGGTGTCGAAGCGGCGTTTCTCCCCGAGAGGGGTGATCCAGTGGGCGACGTAGTGCGTGGTGGAGAGGTCGAGTACGAGGTCGTCACGACGACACAGGTCGACCATCGGCAGTGAGCCATCGTGGACGGCGTGGCGATCTTCGGGCCCGACCGCCACCGGCTCACCGTCGCGGCGCTCGGCCATGAGGAGGCCGGCCTCTTCGAAACACTCGCGGACTGCGGCCACCCAGAAGGCCAGCCCACCCGCGGGAACACCCAATTGGGCCGACGCGTCGGCGTCATCGAGACCCCGACAGAACGGGGCGATCTCCGCGGCACCGTCGATGCCGTCGACCCGCCCACCGGGGAACACGTAGGCCCCGGCGGCGAACGAGGCACTGCCGGTACGGCGCATCATGAACACCTCGATACCCGGGTCGCCCTCGACGACGTCTCGGACGAGCATGACGGTGGCAGCAGGGCGGATGTCCACTGCGGTGGGGTCGAAAGGCTCGGACACGGGAGCGACCGTAACGGGCGGCAGGAGTCACGTCCGCACCGGCGCACAACCTGGCGGACTGGGCCTACCGTGGGTGTTCGTGAGTTCTGTGTCCCATCCCACCGAGTCCGCTCCCGCATCAGTCGTCGAACACCTCGCCGCCGACACCGAGATCATCGTTCCGCTCGCCAACGGGGAACCCACCGCCGTGATGGACGCGATCGAGGACGCCGTCGAGGCGGACCCGAACGGCCATCACATCCACGCGTTGCGCGTCCACCAGATGCACGCGATCCACGACCGCCGCTACCTACGAGGCGAGTTCGGCACGCGGATGAAGAACATCTCCTACTTCCTCAGCCACGTGACCCGGCCCTACTTCCGCAACGGAACCGTCGGCCTGGTCCCGGCTCACTTCTCCGAGGTCTACGGTCTCATGCGGGCGCGTACCGACGACCCTCTGGTGATCGCCGCAGCCTCGCCGCCCGACCAGCACGGCTACTTCAGCCTCGGGGTATCGGCGGACTACACGAGCAGCTTCATCGGGAGGGCCCGCTTCTTCCTCGAAGTCACCGATGCCATGCCGCGCACGTTCGGCCGCAACCAGGTCCATGCCTCCCAGGTCGTCGGATGGTGCCGCACCGACCGCCCGCTCGTGAACGTGCCACCGGTCGAGCCGTCGGAGACCGACTGTCAGATCGCCGCCTACGTCGCCGAGCGGATCCCCGACGGCGCCACGATCCAGACCGGTATCGGGGCGATCCCCAACGCCATCATGTCCAACCTCGTCAACCACAAGGACTTGGGTGTCCACACCGAGTTGCTGTCCGACGGCGTCGTCGACCTCATGGAGTCCGGGGTGGTCAACGGGGTGAAGAAGCGACTCAACCGCACCAAGACCGTCGGCACGTTCGCCCTCGGGACCCAGCGATTGAACACATTCCTGCACGAGAACACGGCCGTCGAACTCCACGCAGTGCGCTATGTGAACGATCCGCGCATCATCGCCCAGGAAACCGACTTCGTGTCGATCAACGCCACCCTGTCGGTCGACTTCCTCGGCCAGTGCGCGTCGGAGACGATCCACGGCGCCTACTACTCGTCGTCGGGCGGCCAGAACGACTTCGCCCGGGGCGCGATGTACTCCAACGGAGGACAGGGCTTCGTGGTACTCCACTCCACCACCTCGAGTGGCGAGTCACGGATCGTGCCCCGACTGGCGCCCGGCGACGTGGTGACGACGCCGAAGAACACCGTCGACAAGATCGTCACGGAGTGGGGGGTCGCCGAACTGCGTGGGGCCTCCGTTCGCGAACGCACGCGGCGCCTCATCGCCATCGCCCACCCCGAGCGCCGCGAGGAACTCACCGCCCACGCCCGGGCGATGCACTACGTGTAGGTCTTCGTCGGGCCAGGACGGAACTGGGGCGGCCCAGTTCCGGAGAGCGGAACCCGACCGCCCCGGTTCCCATCTGGGAGCGATGAGACCCCACCCGTCCGGCCGATGGCGCGGCTCTGCCCTCACCAGCGTGCGACTCTCCGTTCGGGGTCGGGGCCGGTCAGGACTGTGAGACCGAGTCGTCGGCCAGGTTCATCGGGTCGAAGACCGGCTCGTCCTCAGGACCGCGCTGGGCCTGCACGGCGCCGAGGGAGGCCCCGGCGACCGCCATCAGGGTCACCACGGCGACCCGCCACGCATCACCTTCCAGGAAGGGGAGGAAGGCCAGCGTGGCCACGGCTCCGATGCCGGCGATGATGGCGACCTGGCGCCAGGTGCGGGACACCACGTACCCGGTGGCCGCACCCACGATCGAGAGCATCACGAGGGCGACGGCGGGCCAGTTGCTGTTGAGGAAGTTGGTGGCCTCGGCCTGCTGTTCGAGCGCCCAGTCGGTCACCGGGTCGCCCTCCTCGAGCAGGTCGACCCAGTAGAAGTACCAGATCAGGTAGAGGCCGGAGAGCACGACGAAGGCGGCGGCGATCTTGTCGACGTACTGCATCCCCTGGCGGAGGAACTTGAGCAGGCTCGTGTTGGCGAACGAGAGCGACACGGTCAGTGCGCTCACGAGCAGAGCCATCCCGGCCCCGTAGGCGACCACGTTGCCGACCCCTTGGACCACCCCCTCACGCGAGGTGGTGGAGAACACCGTGGCGATGAAGAGGCCGATCGTGCACCCGATGGAGGCGACGGCGTAGGCGATGCCGTACACGAACATCGAACGGACCGTGGTGTCCTTCTCGCCGGCATCGATCTTCGGCGTCATGAACGGCAGCTTGTAGCCGAACAGCATCGCCACTCCCAGGACCAGGAGGGCGGCGCCGATGACGACCGTGGCGTACTTGGCGTTCTCGTTGATCCAGCTGGTGAAGTTGTACGAGATGATGCCCGCCACGAAGAACACCGACAGGAAGCCGGCGGACACGGCGGCGCTCACCAGCAGGGCCCGGCGCAGAGTGGCCCGTTGAGTGCCGGGCATCCCGCCCTGCACTCCGAGGAAGTACATGAGATAGGTCGGCAGCAGGATGAAGCCGCAGGGGTTCACTGCTGCCACGAGACCCCGGATGAAGGACAAACTCACGCGGCACCCTCCCTGGCGAGGAGTTCGTCGACCTTGACGAAGAGCTGGGCCTGGTCGAGAACGCCGGTCTGCTCGACGATCTGGCCATCGGAGTCGACGAAGATCGTGACCGGGAAGGCCGAGGCGCCGATGCCGTCCGTGAAAGCAGCGAGGTCGTCGCGGTACAGCTCATAGGTGACGCCACGCTCACCGGCGAAGTCCTCCATCACCTCGACGGAGTCGATCGGGTTGACCCCGATGAAGCGGACCTGATCGCCGGTGGCCTCGTGGACCGCGGCGAAGTCGGGCAGCTCCTTGGCGCACGGCGGGCAGGTGGAGAACCAGAAGTTGATCACCAGCGGGTCACCCACGAACGACGAAACGGGTACGAGGTTGCCATCGGCGTCGCTCACCTCGACGTCGGGCAGTTCGGAGCCCGTGAGCTCACTGTTGGTCGCGATCGAGACGCGATCGGAATCGTCGTCACCGGCCACCCAGTCCCAGAGGCCGAGTTCGGCAGTGATCCAGCCACCGAGCCCGCCGATGACGATGGCGGCCAGCAACGACCCCACCATCAATCCGGGTCGGCGAACATTCATGCCGCTGAGGGTACCGAGCACATCCCTCGAGGTCGCCTCAGCTCCCCTGAACGTTCCCGGAACAGATTCGGTGTCGAGTGCGGATCAGCTCTCTTCGACGATCTCGACCAGGGTGTAGCTGAGCGAGGAAGCATCCGCCGGGGGGTCCTCGACGCCTTCGACGGTCACGTCGATCACGTAGGTGGTGCCCTCCTCGAAGGTGAAGCCCGCGATCGAGTCGTAGAAGAAGCTGGGCTCACCGTCTTCGGAGTCGGCGATCAGCATGCAGGTCTGGGGACCCGCGCCACCATCGCAGTCGACCAGTTCGGGCTGGATCCAGAGACGGACGGTCTCGGCCTCACCCGTGAGCGACGGGGAGTCGACACCGTCGTCGCCACACGCGGCGAGGAGGAGAACGGCGGCAGCGGAGGCGACAACGATGCGCGGGAGCTTCATGGCGACCAGCATCGCTGATCGAAGAAGCCCCCGCGCATCGTCAGGAGGGAACGTCCCCGCGTTCACCGACTGGATCACGCGCTGATCGCCCCAGGTCCTTTCGGCTCGGCAGCGGAACGGTCAGGCGGGGACGCCGACCGGACCCATCTCGTCGTAGACGATCTCGGGCCGCGGCTGCTTGGGGGGACGGCCCGCCGGACGCTTGTTGGCGATGATCCGGCCGCCCGAGAGCAGCTCGCCGCCCCAGACACCCCACGGCTCTTCCCGCTCGAGGGCGTCAGCGAGGCACTGCTCCTGCAGGGGGCAGAGACCGCACATGGCCTTGGCACGGGAGATGTCGTGGATGTTGTCGGAGAAGAAGAGCGCGGTGAGGGTGCCGTGCCCGTCGGCGCAACGGGCCACGGGAGCGCGGCGCTCCACCTCTTCTGACTCGTCGTGCCCGGGTGGACGGGGACTGTCGGGCGCCAGCGGCGCCACGACCGGATCGATGCCGATCGAGGAGATGTCGAGGGTGTGCAACACGGTGTGGTCCTTGGGTTCGTTGGTGGGGTCGACGTCGGCCGGGATGGCCTGGGGCTTGTTCGGACGGAGGTCCGTGAGCGTGTTGGTCATCTGTCGTGCTTTCTGTGTGGTGGTTGGTGGTCGAAGGTGGATGGTTGGTGGACGGGGTCGGGGCCGAAAAAGCAAAAGGGCCGCTCGGGTGGGAACCCGGCGGCCTCTGTGAGGATGAGTGTCGACTTGTCAGTCGGGCCTCAAGGACTGCCGGGGGTGGGACGCATGGTCACCGTGTGGAAGACGGACTTCGTCCATGCGGTGGAACCATTGCTGCCCTGCCACTTCGCGCACATCGGGATGCCGGGCGCGTAGGAGCGGGCGGGCGCGAGCGAGAGCAGCGGGGTGAACGTGATCATCATCGCTGGCTCCTTCCTCACTCGGCGGGTGTGAGCGTCAACCCAACCACGATCCCGCGGCCAGAGTCAAGGAGGTTTCCGACACACGGGAACCGCTTCGAGGCCGCCGACGACTACAACGGGGACGGAGATGACCCCCCTCGACGCACCGCTCACCACGCGCCGGAACCCCCGGCGCGGCCACCGCGTGGCCCCCGGCCTGCTCGCGATCTTCACTCTGATCGCGTGCGGCTCCGACGACGATGGTGATGCCGGCGGGGCACCCCGCCTCGAAGAGGCCGGGGAGGTCGCCGAGGCGGAACACGACTACGTGATCCCGCCGGGCACGGGCGATGCCCTCGACGCCGGAGAGGACATCGAGATCCTGCCCCAGGTGCTGGAGGCCGAGGTGGGCGAGACGATCCGGATCGTGAACGACGACGACCGGGGCCATGTCGTCGGGGTTTTCTTCGTGGGGGCCGGCGAAACCCTCACCCAGACCTTCACGGCACCCGGCGAGTTCTCCGGCAGCTGCACCGTTCACACCGACGGCGAGTTCACGCTGCGAGTCACCGAGTGAGCCCGCTCGCGTGGCGCTCCGGCGCGGCCGCGGCCGCCCTGTTCCTCCTGGCCGGGTGCGGGAGCGACGACGGTCCCGAACTCACCGGTGCAGCCGAGGAGGGTCGGGCGATGTTCCAGCAGTTGAACTGCGCCGCCTGCCATCCAGGGGTGGGCCCGGAACTCGACGGTGCGTGGGGCACATCGATCGCCCTCGACGACGGTTCCACGGTGATCTTCGACGCCGCCTGGGTGGAGGAGTCGGTCCGCGATCCCGACGCCCGGGTCCGCGCGGGTGACTGGCGGCGAATGCCGGCCTTCGACGAGCGTCAACTGGACGCCGATAGCCTCGCGGCCATCGTCGCCTACCTCGAAGCGGTGGGCCCCGACGGCATCGACACCACCCCGTGAGCCTCGACTCCACCCCGACCGCGCGACCGGAGGAACCGGTCGACGTGGAGCGTCTCGAACAGGAGCACCGCACGCGCTTCTGGGTACTCCTCATCGCGGTGTGCGCCATCGTGGTGCTCCTCGTCGGCATCACGGTGGGGATGCTGCGGAACGGCTCGGGCGGTGACTCCGGCCCCGGCGCAGCGATCGAGCTGGGCCAGCCGGTGGAGATGCCCGCCGTGACGCTCACCGACACCGATGGGCGACCCTACGACCTCGCGGCCGAGAGCGAGGGCCGGGTGACGCTGCTCTACTTCGGCTACCTCGAGTGCCCCGATGCCTGCCCCATCCACATGGCCGTGCTGAGCAAGGTCATGGAGGCGATGCCCGGCGAGGTGCGCGAGGCCGTCGACGTCGTGTTCGTCACCACCGACCCCGACCGTGACAGCCCCGGGCAGATCCGGGAGTACCTCGACCGCTTCGACCCGAGCTTCATCGGGCTGACCGGCGACCCCGACACCCTCGTCGACGCCCAGATCGCGGCGGGTGTGCCGGTGGCCGTCGCCGAACCCGCCGACGAAGACGGCGACTACCTGGTCGGTCACGCCACCCAGGTGCTGGTGTTCGATCGCGAGGGCGTGGCCCGGGTCGTGTACCCGTTCGGGGTCCGCCAGTCCGACTGGATGGAGGACCTGCCCGCCATCGTCGCCGAGAACTCGTGAGGCGGGCGCTGCTCCTCGCCGCGGCGGCGATCCTTCTGGCCGGGTGCGGATCCGGGGACGACGCACCCGCCGGTGAGCCGATCGGGGTCGAGAACGGTGTGGTCGGGGAAACACCTGCGGGGGCGGATGCAGCCGTGTACCTCGACATCGTGGGCGGCGCGGGCGACGCACTCGTGGGTGCGTCGAGCCCGCTCGCCGCGGCCACCAGCCTCCACACGATGGAGCCCGTCGAGGGCGGCGGAATCATGTACCCCACCGACCGCATCGACCTCGAGGGCGACGTCACCGCCCTGGCCCCGATCGACAAACACGTGATGCTCGAGGGGCTCGCCGACGACCTCGTCGAAGGTGACACGGTCACCGTGACACTGAACTTCGAGGATCACGTCGACATCGACGTCGAGGTCGACGTGGTCCCGCTGGCCGATCTGGCCGAACTCCTCCCCGACGAGTAGCACGACGCGAATTCAACTCTCGGAGATCCCTGGGTACCGTTGGGGCAGTGAGGTTCTGGTGCTCCCAGCTCTACGAGCCGTGGTCGTGGGTCCCCAAGCCGTATCTCGGCGTGTGGCTGATCATGATCGGCGTGGCCCTGTGGCGTTGGCGCGCCATTCGGGCCCGCACGCGCACCACCGGGTCGAGCGGTGTCACCACCCGCCAGTCGGCCTGGTTCTGGCTCGGCCTGGTCGCCTTCTGGGCCGCCTCCGACTGGCCGGTCGGAACGCTCGGCGCCGGCTATCTGGCCTGGGTGCACATGCTCCAGTACATGATCTACACGCTGATCGCCGCGCCGTTGATCCTCATCTCCATCCCCGAGTGGCGTTTCCGTCAGATGCTGGCCAATGCCCGCCTCTACCGGTTCTTCGCCAACCTGTCGAAGCCGCTCGTCGCCGCGGTCACCGCCAACTTCATCCTGATCTCCACCCACGCCCCGTGGACGGTCGACACGTTCCGGGTCACCCAGGTCGGCTCGTTCTCCCTCGACATGATCTGGTTCGCCGGCGGAATCGCGCTGTGGCTACCGGTCGCGAGCCCGCTCCCCGAGCACCGCATCGGGTTCCCGCCCCTGAAGGGCGTCTACCTGTTCTGCGCCGCGGGCCTCGCTCCGCTCGTACCCGGGGGGTTCCTCACCTTCGCCGGTGCGCCGCTGTACGAGACCTACGAGATCGCTCCCCGGGTCGGCCTCGACACCTTGGAGGACCAGCAGTTGGCCGGGGCGATCATGAAAGTCGGCGGCTTCCCGATCGTGTGGTCGGTCATCATGGTCATCTGGGTCAGGTGGGCGACGCGCGAACGGAACAACGACACCCCGATCCGGCGCTCACGGCCGACCGCGGTGGCCAACCCCCCCGGCACCGGCGACGCCCCCGAAACGGCACCGCCCGACGCCGCCCACCCGAGCGACACCGGGTCGGCCGATCCGTGACGCTGCGGCGCACCCTGCTCGGCCTCCTCGTCGCTGCACTCACCCTGGCGCTCCCGGGTGTCGCCGCCGCCCACGACGACATCGCCGGGTCGTCCCCGAAGTCGGGCGACCAACTCGACGAGCCGATCGATCGGGTCGTGATCGACTTCGGCGAGCCGATCTCCGACACCGTGGAGATGACGCTCCTGCTCGACCTCGGCGGGTCCGACACCGAGACCATCCCCGGCACGACCTACAAGGACGGCGACACCACGGCCGTCCTCGAGTTCGAGGAGTTGAGCCGTCCCGGCCGCTACTTCGTCCGGTATCTTGCTCCAGTTCCGCTCGACGGCCACGTCGTGGCGGGCGCGATCACCTTCGAGTACGGCGACCTCTCGGGTGGCACGAACTGGACGATCTGGGTGATCTTCGGCGTGCTCGCCCTGGTCGTGCTCGCCGTAGGGGCCTGGTTCAGCTTCTTCCGGGCGACCGCCGTCGACGCCCCCGTCGCCGACGACCTGGACGACTGAGTCCGTCCGTCAGAGCGGTCAGAGATCCACCAGGATCTTGCCGATGTTGGCGTTCGACTCCATGTGGCGATGCGCGTCGGCGATGTCGTCGACGCCATAGCGCGAGTCGATGACAGGGTGCAGGAGGCCCCGCTCGAACAACGGGATCATCTCCTCACCGAAGCGCTGACTGAGGGCCAGCTTCCGTTCGAGAGGACGGGCTCGGAGGGTGGTCCCGATCCAGGTGATCCGCTTGGTGAGCAGCAGGCCCATGTTCACCGGGGCGACCGCGCCACCCATCAGCCCCACCTGCACGACGGTGCCGTCGGGCCTCACGGCGCGGAGGTTGCGATCGGCCTCCTCGCCCCCGACCACGTCGAGGACGACATCGACGCCCCCAGGCACCTCGTTCGTGAGGGCATCCAGCCAGTCGGCTGGGCTGCGTTCGAGGACGAGGTCGGCTCCCAGTTCGGTGCAGGCCTCCACCTTTCCAGCCGAGCAGGTCACGGCGATGCGGGCGCCGATCGCGCCGGCGATCTGGATCGCTGCGGTGCCGACGCCGGATGCGCCGGCGTGAACGAGTGCCCACCGCCCTGAAGTGAGGCCGCCCTGGACGACGAGGGCATCCCACGCGGTGAGGAAGACCTCGGCGATCGCAGCTGCGTCGCCCGAGTCGACGGTCGACGGGACGGGTAGCGCCTGGCGGGAATGGGTGACGACCTTCTCGGCGTAGCAGCCGCCTGCCTCGATCCCCATCACCCGGTCGCCGACCCTCCATTCGGTGACGTCCCGGCCGAGGGCGGCCACGACACCGCTGTACTCGAGACCGGGGATCTCCACCTCACGGTTCCGCGGGTCGGGGTACAGCCCCATCCGCTGCAACACGTCGGCCCGGTTCAGGGCCGTGTGGGAGACGTCGACCAGGATCTCCCCCGGCCCCGGCTCGGGATCGGGCACCTCCTCGATCGTGAGGACCTCGGGCCCGCCGTACGACCGCAACACAACAGCACGCATCCGCCGCAACCTACTGTGTGGTGTCACATGCCGCTGCCAGGCGTGCGCTACACGTTCGCCAAAACCTGAAGCGGAAACCTGAAGCGGTGTCTGACACCATCAGCCGGCGTCGACGGCGGGCACGGTGGTGAGGGGGAGGACCACGTCGTCGGCAGTCCGGAAGACGGTGGTGCGGTAGTAGACCAGTTCGGCGACCGAGTGGCGGATGTCGTCGAGTGCCCGGTGGCTGCCCTTGCCGTGCTCGCGGTTGGCGTCGACGTCGGGATACCAGCGCTTCACCAGTTCCTTCACGCTCGACACGTCGATCGAGCGGTAGTGGAGATGGTTCTCGATGTCGGGAAGGTAGTTGGCGAGGAATCGCCGGTCGGTCCCGATCGAGTTGCCGCACAGTGGCACCGTGGCCGGCTCGGGGACGTGCGATTTGATGAACTCGAGGGTCGCCGCACCTGCGTCCTCGAGGCTGACCGTGGAGGCCTTGATCTCCTCGAGCAGGCCCGACCGCGTGTGCATCTCGACAACGAACGGATCCATGGTCGCCAGGACCTCCTCGGGCTGGTGGACGACGATGTCGGGCCCCTCGGCCACGATGTTCAGATCGTCGTCGGTGACCAGAGTGGCGATCTCGACGATGACGTCCCGGGTGTGATCGAGGCCGGTCATCTCCAGATCCATCCAGACGAGCATCACGGGCATCGTAGGGCACGGCCCCCATCGGGCCTCAGCCGTGAAGGCGCAGTCCGGGCCGTGCATCATGGAGGCCGATGACCGCGTTCGCCCAACTCCTCGCGCAGCCCGGTGTGGTCGAGCGCGTGGCCCTCCGCGGCCGGCTCGGCTTCATGGCGTACCACGGCGGCAACCTCGAGGTCATGACCGATGTGATCGCCGAGCAGGCAGCGGAGGAGGCCGATGCCTCGTGCTACTCCGTCATCCAGCCCGCCGGGATGAGCGAGCATCTCCCGTCGATCGAGGTCCGTGCGGACGAATCGGAGACCCTCGCCGAGTTCCTCGGGCACGTCGACGTGGTCGTCACGATCCACGGCTTCGGCCGTCGCGGCATGTTCGGCTCCCTCCTGCTCGGAGGCCAGAACCGGGAGCTGGCCGACCACGTCGGGGGGACCTTGCGGGAGCACCTTCCGGCCTACGACATCGTCACCGAGCTGGACACGATCCCCCGACCCCTGCGCGGGCTCCACGATCGCAACCCCGTCAACCTGCCACGCGGAAAGGGGGTCCAGATCGAGCTGCCGCCCCGCGTGCGCGGGTCGAGCCCTCTCTGGTGGGATTGGGAGGGCCCGGGTCCGACCCCTCACACCGAGGCCCTCATCGCCGGTCTCGTCACCGCCGCACGGAGCTGGATGAACGGAACCGCGAGACCGGGAGCCGGATGATCACCACACCGCCCGGACCGCAACACGCGGCTGGACGAACGCGACCGCGCACACCCCAGCCCAACGATCACTGTGCACGAGCCGCAACACGCGGCCGGACGAACGGAACCGTCAGAGCGGGAGCCGGATGATCACCACACCGCCCGGACCGTCGCCCAGCCCGACGCTGCCCGAGTGCGCGTTCACGATGCCCCGGGCGATGGAGAGCCCGAGACCTGCCGTGCCGGTGCGCACGTCGCGGGCGGGGTCGGCACGGGTGAACGGTTCGAAGGCGCGGTCGCGGAAGTCCGCGGGGAAGCCGTCTCCCTGGTCGATCACCCTCAGGACGGCGTCGGGGTCGGCCTGTTCGACCTGCACGAGAACCACCGAGTCCATCGGCGCGTAGCGGATCGCGTTGTCGAGCAGGTTCCGCACCACTCGCGCCAGTTGCGATCCGTCGGCCTCGACGGTGACCCGCTCCTCGGCCTCGAGGAGCAGCTTCACCCGGCGGTTCTCGGCGAGCGGCCGGAGGGTCTCCATCGCCTCGTCGGCCAGCTCGGTGAGATCGAGACGGGTGCGGTTCAGCTGCAGGGTGCCGCTCACGAGGCGGGTGTGGAGCTGGAGGTCGTCGACCAGCGACGACAGCGCCCTGACCTGGCGTTCCATCCCCGTGAGGTACTGGTCGGGGTCGTCGGCGACACCGTCACGAATGGCCTCCACGGCGGCCCGTAGAGCCGCAAGGGGTGTCCGCAGGTCGTGGGAGATGGAGGAGAGCATGAGCGCCCGTTCCTTCTCGACCGCGTCGAGACGGTCGACCATCACGTCGAACATCTCTGCCGCTTCCCCGAGTTCGTCGTTGCGGTGGACTCCGGTGCGGGCGGTGAGGTCGCCGTCGGCGACACGCATCGCCGCGTCACAGATGCGCTTGGCGTCGCGGGCAACCGGCCGAGAGAGCAGCATGGCGACCATCGCCGCGGCCATCACGGCGGGGATCAGCACCCACATGAGCAGCCCGAGGTCGTGTTCGTTGATGAACATCGCCTGCGCGGCGACGGCGATCATCACGAGCGCCACGCCGAGGACGGCGAGGGTGGCTGCGACGAACCGCCGGCCGAGGCGGTTCATCCCGTGGGGGCGGTGTTGGAGATCGGCGTGGGTCATGTCGCCGTCGGGCTCCTCACGGCTCGAAGCGGTAGCCGACGCCCCACACCGTGGTGATCCAGCGCGGGTTCTCGGGGTCGGCCTCGATCTTGTTGCGGATCCGTCGCACGTGAACGGTGACGGTGGCCGGGTCCTGCCACTCCGGCGACGACTGCCAGACCTGTTCGAGGAGCTGGGCGCGCGAGAAGACCTGACGAGGTGAGTTGGCGAGGAAGACGAGAACGTCGAACTCCTTGGGCGTCATCTCGATGAGCCGGCCCTCGAGATGGACCTCACGGGCCAGTGGGTCGAGGTGGAGGTCACCGAACTCGAGAGGCTGCGGGGTGTTGCTGTCGCGCGCTGAGGTGCGGCGCAGCACGCCGTTCACCCGGGCCGCCAGCTCGCGCGGTGAGAACGGCTTCACGACGTAGTCGTCGGCGCCGAGTTCGAGACCGGAGACGCGGTCGGACTCCTCGGCACGGGCGGTGAGCATGATGACGGGGATGTCGCTCGTGGAGCGGACGCGGCGGAGGATGTCGAGCCCGTTCACCCCGGGCAGCATCATGTCGAGAACCACCAGGTCAGGTGGGTCGCTGTCGAGCAGATCGAGGGCCCTGTGGCCGTCACCGGCCTCGGCGACGTCGTGCCCGTCGCGTCGCAGGTAGCCCACGACCACCTCACGCACGGTCGGCTCGTCGTCGACAACCAGGACCTTCGTTCCCGTCATGCGCCCAGCCTTGTGTGTGCGGGATGCCTGGGCAACCCCACCCCCCTGCTGTTTCGACTTTGGTTCTCCCCGGGCCATGACGAGTGAAACCCTGCCGAACCGTTGTGCATTCCACGCGTCGTCCCCGGGTGCGGCGGGGGAGGGCCGGGCGCGGCGCCCCGATCACCACCCGTGCTCGGCCGCAGGTCAGCAGAGGTGGCCAGCACGTCGATGGATCGTGACCTCGGCCTCTTCCGCCACGTGTCACCCGGTCTTGGATGGAAGAGGAGTCTCGGCCGCACACGGATCGTCCGTGTCCGAGCGAGAGAGGATCATGCAGAACCGACGCAACGTGCTGGTGACCGGAGCCTCGACGGGGATCGGCGCCGCGTGCGTCACCCGGCTGACCGCGGGCGGTTGGACGGTGTACGCCGGGGTACGCCGCGACGAGGACGGTGAGCGGCTCGTCGACGAGTGCGGCGCCAACACACGTCCGGTCTCTCTCGATGTGACCGATCGGAGCTCGATCCAGGGAGTCGTCGACCGGATCGACCGCGACTCCGGTCGGCTCGATGGCCTGGTCAACAACGCCGGGGTCAACGTCGGGGGAGCGTTCGAGACGCTCGACGAGTCGGAGTGGCGCGAGCAACTGGAGGTCAACTTCTTCGGGGTCATCGCCGTCACGAAGGCGTGCTTTCCCCTCGTCGACCGGGCCGGGGGACGATTCGTCCACATCGGATCGATCGCCGGCCGGGTCGCCGCGCCGGGGATGGGTCCGTACTCCGCCAGCAAGCACGCCGTCGAGGCACTGAACTGGTCGCTGCGCAGCGAATTGGATCGGGTGGGTCCCATGACGTCGTCGGTGATCGAACCCGGGGAGATCAGGACCGAGATCTGGAACAAGGGCCGGACCCAATTGCGCGAGGCCGAGCAGCGGTTGGCCCGGGAGGGACTGACCGCCCGCTATCAGTGGCTGCTCCACATGTTCCGAGGCTTCCTCGCCGAAGCCGACGAACGGGCCATCGACGCGGACGTGGTCGCTGCCTCGGTCGAGCATGCGCTGACGTCTCGTCGGCCACGGGCGCGCTACCTCGTCGGCGCCGACGCGCGGCTCCAGGCCGCAGCCACGATGCTCCCCGACCGCACGCGCGAGTACCTGTTGGGCAAGGTCTACGCCCGTCTCGAGCATCGCGGGGGCTCTGTCCGCCCCTGACCCGAGGTGGTTCGACCCTCGTCAGGGTGCCAAGCGTTCGATGATCCAGGCCGCACCCGACCGGCGGTAGCGCAGGCGGTCGTGGAGACGGCTCGGGCGGCCCTGCCAGAACTCCCATTCGGTCGGCCGCAACAGCCAGCCACCCCAGAAGTCGGGGCGCTCCACGTCGCGGTCGGCGAACTGCTCGTCGGCGACCATCACCCGTTCCTCGAGCACCGCGCGATCGGCGATCACGTCGCTCTGCGGTGACGCCCACGCGCCGATCTGGCTGCCCCGCGGCCTCGTGGCGAAGTAGGCGTCACTCTCGTCGGAGGACACCCGCTCGACGATTCCGCGCACGCGCACCTGGCGGTGCAGGTCGAGCCACGAGAACACGGCGGACGCGGTCGGGGCAGCGACGAGCTGGCGGCTCTTCGCGCCCCGGTAGTTGGTGTAGAAGACCAGGCCACGCTCGTCGGCACCGCGCACGAGGACGATCCGGGCGTCGGGTGCACAGTCCTCGCCGATGGTGCCGAGCGTC
>CBFCWZ010000007.1:0-26983 GCA_965601935.1 uncultured Ilumatobacteraceae bacterium | reverse complement strand
GCGGGAACTCTCCGGCGCGTTCGTACGGCTCATTCGAATCCTTGTCAGCTCGTGATGAGGGCCAGGAGCTCGGCAACTCGGTCGTCGCAGGCGTGGCGGTCGGATGCCTCGAGGTTGAGTCGCAGCAACGGCTCGGTGTTCGAGGGACGCAGGTTGAACCACCAGTCGCCACAGTCGACGGTGAGCCCGTCCAGGCGATCCTGCTCGTGACCGGCGTATGCCTCGCTGACCTGCTCGATCACAGCCGCGGCGTCGTCGACCTGGGTGTTGATCTCCCCGCTCGACGAATAGCGCTCGTACGGCTTGCGAACCACCGAGAGCGGTTGGCCGGAGATTCCGACCTCGGCCATCACCATCAAGGAGGCGATGAGTCCGCTGTCGGCGTTGAAGTTGCGGGCGAAGTAGTAGTGCGCCGAATGCTCGCCGCCGAACACGGCGCCCGTCTCCGCCATGACCTGCTTGATGAACGAGTGACCGACGCGGGTACGCACCGGGGTTCCGCCCTGTTCGCGGATGACCTCCGGGACCGCCCGGGAACAGATGAGGTTGTGCAGGATCGTCGCACCCGGCTCGGTGCGCAGTGTGGCGCCGGCCAGCAAGGCAGTGGTGGTGGACCCGCTGAGACCCTCACCGGACTCGTCGACGACGAAGACGCGGTCCGCGTCGCCGTCGAAGGCCAGCCCGATGTCGAATCCTCCGCTGACCACCCTGGCCTGCAGGTCGACCTGGTTGGCCGGCTGGAGCGGATCGGCGGGGTGGTTCGGGAAGGTGCCGTCGAGCTCGCCGAACAGCACCTCCAGCTCGACGCCGGGAATTCGCTCGAGGACGGCGGGAACGACGAGACCACCCATACCGTTCGCGGTGTCGGCGACGACGCGCAGCTCCCCGATGGACGAGAGGTCGACGAAGGAGAGCGCATGGTCGGCGAACACATCGAGCATGACGCGCTCTTCGAAGGAACCCCGCGCACCGTTGGCGGCCGGACCGGTGCCGTCGAGCACCGACTGGGCCATCGCACGGATCTCACCGAGACCGGTGTCGACGCCCACCGGCCGGGCACCGGCCAGGCACATCTTCACGCCGTTGTAGCCCGCCGGGTTGTGGGAGGCGGTGAACATCGCGCCGGGCAGGTCGAGCGTGCCGGAGGCGAAGTACATGAGGTCGGTCGACGCCAGCCCGATGTCGACGACGCCGACGCCGTGGCTGCGGAGCGCCGACGTGAACGCGTCGACCAGTTCGGGTCCGGAGGGACGCATGTCGCGGGCCACCACGACTCGGTCGGACGGGACGAACTTGGCAAATCCGACACCCAGGGCGTGCGCGACCTCGGCATTGAGCTGGTCGGGAACGGTTCCACGGATGTCGTAGGCCTTGACGATCTGGTCGAGGACAGACATGACGGGCGCGAGGCTACAGGCGAGGGCCGTCCGTATTCGGAGGATCCGCGAGATCGTCACGTGGACGTCGCGAAACTGGCCCGAACGGATCGACTGGGGGCCCGGGACCCCACTCCACCGAATCGGGTCCGGCGGAGGAGAGCGTCTCGGCGGCGACCGCATCGCCCGGCTCGGACCCTTCGACATCGGGCACCCGGCGGCCGAACCGGGGCCGCTCGGAGTCGTACCTCAGGTCGCCCTGCACCCTCCACACCACACAAAGGCCGATGCCCACCAAGGTCAACGCGTAGAAGAACCAGTCGAGCATCGTGCGGCCGTAGGTCAGCTCGACCTCGTTCTCGGTCGGGATCACGACCATGAAGTTCGGCGAGACCCGGTACGGACCCTCCGCGCCCGACACGGACCAATTCGGGAAGTAGCTCACGCGCACCAGAACCGGCACACCCACCTCGTCGACGGTGAACGACACCGACTGCTGATCGACATCGATGTCGCTGACCTCCACGGGCGGCAGGTCGACCACGTCGATCTCGGTGGACGGCACGACGTAGTCGACCTTGCGGTTGCGTTCGTCGGGCTCCCCCTCCCTCACGTCCATGTCGATCACCGCATCGACACGCTGCCACTCGTCGGGGCCGTCGTCGGCCGGGAGGGCCGGCCAGTCCTCGCGGTTCTGGAACCAGCTGGTTCCGAGTTCGAGGTTGCGTTCGCGCTGGTCCCCCTCCCGCCTGTGCACCACGACGGGCTGCACGCCGAGCGCCTCCACGATCGCTGCACCCCGCAGTTCGTAGATGTCCCACGGGCCGGAGGTGGTGAGATAACGCAACTCGTCCTGTCCCTGCGCCTCCGCCTTCGCCGCCTCGGTGCGCACCATCAGGTACTTCACACCGAGATCACGCATGTGCTCGACGCCCACTGCGGCGTCGTTGTCGGCATAGCGCAGTTGGCGGACCGGATTCGACGAGTTCTCCGACATCGCCGCCGTCGTGAGGAAGTGGTACGGCGTGGTGCCCGACGCTTCGAAGAAGAGACCCTCCATCGATGCGATACAACCGTCGGTCCAGTGCGGCAGCAGCATCAGCGCCATGGTGGTGCCGTACCGGCTGTTGTCCTGGCTGTTCTCCCACAGCGCCCGTCCACAGCCATTGGTCTCGCCGAGCCCGTCCATGGTGGTCACCGCGTCGTGATACTCGGGGTAGTACGTACGCCCCTCGTAGCCGAGCCAGTTGTAGCGGGTCCACGCATCGGCGACCCCGCGGCCCGTCTCGGGCCCCTTGCGGAGCGGCCCCCAGGCGTACACCGAGGCATCACCGTCGGTGACGTACCCACCTCCCGGGAGGCGTTCGTACTGCCAGCCGAACACGAGGAGCAGCGACAACACGATCATGGACGCCGCTGCGATCCCCTCGTAGGCGCCCACCTCCCGACTCGCGCGATGACCGCGGAAGGCGTTGATCGCCAGGCAGATCAGCTCGTAGGCGCCGATCACCATCAGCAGGTAGCGCAGGAGATAGAAGAACGGCAGCAGCCGGGGGTTCCAGAGCAACCCGATCACGGGGAGGCTGTCGCGTGTGTTCCAGATCAGCACGGCGAAGATGACCGTGGTGATCGCGATCGCAGTGCCAGTGAGGTGCCTCCGCGCCACCACGGCGATGAACCCCACCACCGCGAGGCCGGTGACGAGGATGTCGAGCGCCGGCGTCAGGGGGAAGTACATGTCCCAGAACGAGTCACTCGACCCACTCGGCCGGAATCCGTACTTCATGTCGGTCATGTACTCGTGGCCGAACAGGAACGGGCCGACCCACCACGCCGACAACAGCAGCGTGGTGATCCCCACCGTGAGCGCGTACTTGAGGCGCTGACGGTCGATCCACACGAGGCAGAACACGATCGCGGTGACCGCCACGAAGATGAGAACGATCCCGTGCGACACTGCGGCCAGGGAGAGCACGACGGCGGTCCACACCCTGTACTTGCCGGTGCGCAAGCCGCTGGCCAGCAGGCCGAGGCCGAGCACGGCGAGGGTGAGAGCGATGGAGAACGAGTATTCGCCCGCCATCGTCGACTTCACGTTCCCGCCGTAGATCTCGAAGCTCTCGTCGAGCAGGAAGGCCAGGCCGGCGAAGGCGAACAGCTCCGGGATGGGCCGACGGAAGGCAGCGAGACGGCCGAAGGCCCAGCACACGAACGGGAAGAAGAGCATCCCGGAGGCCGCCACCACCTTGAGCGCCTGCCCGTACGAGAGGAAGGGAAGAGCGTCGAGGGCCACGATCGCCAGTGCCGGTACGACCATGTAGAAGCGGTACACGGGAAGTCCGGCGTACCAGTCCATGCTCCAGCCGTTGAGCTGGAAGTTGCCCAACAAGTGGTCCCGCAGGAACGCCGGTGCCCACACGTGGGCGCCCATGTCCCCACCGTGGGCGTGGTGTCGTTCAGGAGCAGGTCCCGCCCTGGCGACAGGGGGTTGAAGTGGACGATCGCCATGACGACGATGGTCGACACCATCAACACCGAGGAGGTGAACAGGACCTGCGCGATCCGCTCGTTGGTCCACGGCCGGTTCCACCAGTCGAGGGGGCGCCGGAAGACCCGACCGAACACCCGCCGGCCACCCGGAGCCTCGGCAGCCGGTTCCGACGCGACCGACCCGACGGCGGTGTCGACCCCTGAACGCTCGGGCGTCATGGTGCTCACAGGGCCACCACGAGGCCAGCCGCGTTGAACCCGACGTGGGCGGCGATGGGCATCCCGAGACGGCCGGTGCGCAGGGCACACACACCGAGGACAAGGCCGAATGCGAAGAGCCCCGGGTACTCGACGGGTCGGAAGTGGATCAGCGCGAACACCGCGGCGACGCCGATCACGACGACTGCCGGGTTGTAGCGGGCCGCCAACGGCCCCTGGAGCAGACCGCGGTAGAACAGCTCCTCGACGAGAGGGGCTCCCACCACCACGAGCCCCACCAGCAGCAGCGCCGAGCCCCCGCTGGCGCGGTCGACGAGATCCTTCGCCGTCTCCTGCACCTTCTCGTCGTCGAAGGTCTCGGGCCAGAACTCCTGCAACGGCAGATAGACGAGTGGCACCAGCACGAGCTGGGACAGGGCCCCGATGACGAGCCCGGCCGAGTCGATCGGCCGGAACCGAACGGCATAGTCGCCGATGAAGTCACCGCTGCCCGACTGGCGGGAGCTGACCCACATCGAACCGACGTACACCGCCCAGGTCACCAGCAACGCGGTGCCGAGCACGGGAATGGAGATCGTGGCAGTCGGCTCGCCGGCCGCGCCGAGTGCACCCAGCACGGCGAACGAGGCGAACTGGGCGAGAACCCAGGCGATCAGGAAGGTCGTGACGGCCGTGGACGCCTCGATCCCGGCACCAGCCGGGCGCGACGAAGCCCGGGCGGGCGGGGGGGACTGACGGGTGGGGCCGGCCACGTCGGCCGAGGCTACTGGCGCACCGTGCGCCGCCGATGGCGCCCGGCGCAAGGTTTCGCGGGCCTCAGACGACGACGAGCGCGGCGCGATGGCCCCGCCGGTCGTCGAGATGCCAGCCGTGGGGCACCGACATCTTGCCCGCGTGGCGTTCGCACAGGTCGTAGGCATGAGGATCACGCTCGGGCAGGAGATCGTCGAGCCAGACCTGTGACTGGCCGTAGTGATAGGCCAGGGTGTAGGCGGCGTTGTCCGAGCAACCCGACCGTGTGCACTGACGGTCTGCGAGGATCGGCCGATCCATCTGCGTGGAGACGTCGGGGGCGGGCCACGAAGAGAGTGCTGTTGCCGCAGACATGGGGAACGACGGTAAACGAACAGGCGCGCGTCCGGGTGGATGCTCGACGCTCCTCGCAGCAGACATCGGAAACGGCACCCAAACGAACAGGCGCGCGTCCGGGTGGATGCTCGACGCTCCTCGCAGCAGACATGGGGAACGACGCGAAACGAACAGGCGCGCGTCCGGGTGGATGCTCGACGCTCCTAGCATGGGTCCATGAGTGATTTGCCCCCTCCTCCCCCGCCGCCCCCTCCGGGCCGGGGCCGGGGCCAACAGAACGACGATTCGAAGCGCGATCGACGCAACGACTTCAGCAGCGGCGACGACGCGGGCGACGACGGTTCGCGTGGGCCCGGGAGTTGGCCGCGCTGGACCATCTGGCTCCTCATCGGCGTCCTGGCGGCGGCCTTCCTGATCCCCAACCTCTGGCCGTCCGACGACGGCGAGGCGCTCACCTACAACGAGTGGCGGACCCAGGTCATCGAGGGCCAGATCGACACTGCCACCATCAACACCGGCTCCGGCAAGATCAGCGGCGAGTTCAACAACGGCGACGAGTACAACACCACCGGGGGCGGCGAGCGCGGTGTCTCCGAGGCCGACGAGCAACTGCTCATCGAGAACGGCGTCGAATACGAGTTCAAGGCCCCCAGCAACAACTGGTTCCTCAGCGTCATCGGCCTCATGTTGCCCGTGATCCTCATCATCGGGTTCTTCGTCTGGATGCAGCGCCGTGCCGCCGGGCAGATGGGCAACGTCATGTCCATCGGGCGGAGCAAGGCGAAGAGCTACACGACCGACAAGCCCTCGACCACGTTCGACGACATCGCCGGCTACGAAGGCGTGAAGCAGGAGATCACCGAGGTGGTCGACTTCCTGCGCATGCCCGAGCGGTTCAAGGAGATCGGCGCCCGGGTGCCCAAGGGCATCCTGCTCGTCGGTCCTCCCGGCACCGGCAAGACCCTCTTCGCCCGCGCCGTCGCCGGTGAAGCCGGGGTGGGATTCCTCTCGGTCACCGGCTCCGACTTCATGGAGATGTTCGTGGGTGTCGGCGCCAGCCGCGTCCGCGACCTGTTCCAACAGGCCCGCCGCATGGGCCGGGCCATCATCTTCATCGACGAGATCGACTCGATCGGCCGGAAGCGCGGCGCCGGCCTCGGCGGCGGTCACGACGAGCGCGAGCAGACGCTCAACCAGATGCTCGCCGAGATGGACGGCTTCGAGACCTCCGAGGGCATCGTCATCATGGCGGCCACGAACCGGCCGGACATCCTCGACCCGGCACTCCTCCGTCCCGGCCGCTTCGACCGCCAGATCGTGGTCCCGTTGCCCGAGGTCGACGAACGTCGCTCGATCCTCGAGGTTCACAGCCGCGACAAGCGGATGGGGGCCAACGCCGATCTCGACACGATGGCCAAGGCCACCGTCGGAATGGCCGGCGCCGACCTGGCGAACCTCGTCAACGAAGCCGCACTCGTGGCTGTGCGCCGTGGATCGAAGGAGATCGAGCGGATCGACTTCGAGGCGGCCCGTGACCGTGTGGTCCTGGGCGCCCAGCGCGAGTCGGTCGTCATGACCGCCGAGGAGAAGCGGGCCACCGCCTACCACGAAGGCGGACACGCCCTCCTGGCAACGGTTCTCCCCAATGGCGACCCGCTCCACAAGGTCACGATCCTCCCGCGCGGCATGGCACTCGGTGTCACATGGTCGCTCCCTCAGGAGCGTCACACGTTCTCGAAGGAGTACTTCGAGGACACCATCTGCAAGGCGATGGGTGGTCGCGTGGCGGAGATCCTCGTCTTCGGTCACCTCAACTCCGGGGCCGCCAACGATCTCGAACAGGCCACCGGCATCGCCCGTCGCATGGTGCGCGAGTGGGGCATGTCCGAACGCGTCGGCCCGATGGCCTGGAGCGGCCAGCAGCAGGTGTTCCTCGGTGAGGACCTGATGTCCAACGCCCGGGAGTACAGCGACGACACGGCCAAACTGCTCGACGAAGAGATCGCCCGCATCCTCACCGAGCAGGAACAGCGCGCCACCGACATCCTCTCCCAGCACCGCGCCGGCCTGGAACTCCTGGCCGCGGCACTCCTCGAACACGAGACCATCGACGGCCCCGAGGTCGCCCGCCTCATCCAGCGGGGAATGATCGAGAGCGGCCAGCAAGCCGACTCCCTCGACGACATCATCGCCGAGTAGTCCGGACACCTCGGGCCGCCCTCGGCGACCGGTCGTCGTCGCGACCGTGCGGTGCAGCCGGCGACTTCAGCCGTCGGACGCGACGCCGTCGTTCTCGCACACGTGGGGTTCGGGGGTGCTCCCGGGTTCGCGCACTTCGGCCATCGCAGCCCAGAGGTCGGTGGCCGTGACCGGGCCGAGGAAGCTCTGCCGCGTCACGCCGTCGGCCCCGCACATCAGCACGGCCGGGACGGCGTCGATGCCGTAGCGGCGGTGGAGGTCGCGATCCGCACTGAACTCGACCTCTTGCACGGCCACCTCGTCGGACTCCAGCACGCGCGCCTTGCCGACGATGCTCTGGCACATGTCACAGGTGCTCGACGTGAACACCACGACGAGCCACGGCGCTCCAGGGCGGGCGAAGTCGGCCCGGTCGAGCTGACTCGGCACTTCGTAGCGGCGCTGCGTGGGCGGATCGGCAGGTCGACGACGCCGCACGACCGCAGCGATTGCCACGACCACCACGACGATGGCAAGGGCGATCACGACGCGCTCCATGGTCAGAGAATCGGGGCGTCGGCGGGCAGAGTCCAAGAGGCCGAGTACCCCTCGAGTCCGGCGCCCCGTCGGAGGCGGCGCTCGAGGAACATGCGGTTCGAGGACGAGACGATGAGTTCGCGCCCGAGGGCGGCGTCGGCGACGAGGTCGATCGTCGCCACCGACCCGGGAGCAACCGGGATGTCGGTGAGGCTGGGGACGGCGAAGGGGCCGTCGTCGCGGATTGCCCACACGGTCACCGTCGCATCGGCCTGGTCGAGGTTGTAGAGCACCAGCGCCTCCTCGGTCGGCTCCGTCGGTCCGATTCCCACATGCCATTGGGTGGCGACGTACCCGTCGATGCGGGGCGGAGCTCCGAGCAGGACCTCGGTGGCCACGGTGCCCGAGGCCGGGCGGTTGATCACCCGCTCGATCACGACGGACGGATCGGCGAGCGTGGAGAAGACCGAGGAGTGCCGTCCGTCGGGAATGTCGCCCGTGGTCGCGCTGTCGGTCGGGTCGTAGACGACCACTGCCCGGGCGGGTACGTCGATCGGCTCGACGTTGCCGAACTCGGCGCGGGCGGGCAGGCCCAGCAGTACGACGTCGACGACGACGTCCTCGTCGGTGGGGTTGTAGATCGCGTAGTGCTCGGTGATGTCGGGGCCCTTCTCGCCGTCGGCGAACCAGAACTGGTCGCGCAACGCCGGGGCAGCGAGCGACACGTCGTAGCCGCTGCGACCGCCACCGAGGTAGTGCTGGGCACGTCCGACCACGAGGCGGCCGGCCGAGGTCTCGATGGCGGCGGCGATGACCGGTTCGTCCCTGGCGCCCAACTCGGCGATCCGAACGGTCTTCACCGAGCGGGGCGGCACCGTGAATCCCTTGAAGGCTGCCGGCGAGGTCTCCCCTGCCTCGGTGGAGAAGCGGAGGTCGGCCACCACCGACTCGTCGAACGGGTTGGTGAGCAGAAGGGTCTCGATGCTCCCGTCGAGGGTGAATCCGTCGGCGAGATACCACTCGTCGGAGGTGGTGTCGGAGCAGGCCGAGACCGAGTCGCCCGACGGGTGAATGGCCCTCTGCTCGACGAATGCGCCTCCCCCTTCGACCTCGACCATGACGCTGGCGAACTCGGCCTCGACGAACGCGTCGACATCGACCGAGGTCCGCGAATAGGGCCCGATCTCGAAGCCCTGCTCCGCCCCGACCCCCTCGCTCGTGAGAACGGTGAAACGGCCAGTGACCTGCGAGTCGTTGCGATTGGCGATGACCACTTCACCACCGACCCCGTCGTCGGCGGTGACCGGGACCCCTGGGCAGAACCAGCTCTCGGTGAGGGCACCCGGCTCACCGACTGCCGGCATCCAGGCTCCGGCCGGCTCGGCGAACACCGACTCGGTGGGCAAGGGCTCGTCACGAGCCACCACCAAGAGCGCGGCGACGCCGGCGAGCAGCACCAGCAGGGCGGGAATGGCGCGGCGGCTCACTGTGACTCCTCCGGGTCGGCTCCGGCCTCGCCCGCGGACTCGGCCTCGGCGAGGGCGATTCGGGACAGTTCACCGGTGGCGTCAAGGCCCGGGTCCCTCAGCACCGCGGGCTGCTCGGGCTCGGGCTCGGGCTCGACGACCGCGTAGTCGTCGATCGCGATGTCGGTCTCACCGAAACTGATGAGGGTCTCGTCGCTCACCGTCCTCAGGCGGCGCCGGGCGATCGGCACACTGATCCGGGTGGCGCCGAACAGCAGCAGGAGCCAGAGCAGGGTCTGAAGGACGACGAGTGCGGTACGGCGACTGGACGTCTCGTAGTTCAACTCGGCCTGGCCGCCGTCGTTCGTGTCGAACGCTGTGAGCACGCCGAACGAGGGGCGCGCCACAACCTCGCCCGCCGACGTACGGAGCTGCCACTGCTCGTCGAACGGTGCGGCCAGGTGGACCACCGAACCCTCGGTGAGCCGGTCGACCGATGTCGTGAGCGGGGTGGCATCGGTGAAGACGGAACGCGCCTCGGACAGGTCGGCGCTCACCACGCCCGCGGCGCTGTCCTCGGAACTCGCCGCGGCGGTTGCCCCGGTGAGCTCGCTGATCGCAGGGATCCAGGCCCGGTTCTCGAACAGCTCGAGCGTCGGGAGCCCCGGGATCGAGACGATGTCGAGCTGATCGTCGAAGGCCTCGACGAGGCCGACCGGCACCGGAAGCGCGTCCTGGGCGGTCGACTGCACGCCGTCGAACTCGGGAACGGCGATGTAGCGGATCCCCAACGGGGCGAGGAGCTGGCCTGCCCTCTGGGTCGACCCGATCGCCACCTGGTCGAGAGTGGCGACGATCGTGTCGTCGACCTCGGTCTCGGGTGCCGCCCACCGGTCGGTGAACTCGAGCGAACCGTCACCCATCACGGCCCAGGCGATCCCGTCGCGGTATTCCCGGGCCGGAACCGGCAGGATCCGGGCGTCGCCGAGCATGAGCACGTTGAAGCGGCCGTCCTCGACGTCGCTGAAGCGGCGGTCGAGAACGTCGGCCATCGTGGTCGTGGGCATGTTCCATGCCCCGTCGAGTACCGACACCACGCCCGGAGCCAGCCCGAGCACCACGGCGGCGCTGGCGAGCAGACCGAGCGGCTGACGCCAACCGAAGGAGCCACCCCGCACATCGAGGTCGAAAGCGGCCAGCGCAGCACCGCCCGAGATGCCGAGGCCAACAGCCACAGGGACGAGGAGGATCCCCGCCTCCGGCCCTCGAAACGGCAGTGCGTCGCGGTCGGCGAGGATGGCGACGGCACCGAAGCCGATCACGATCATCGCCGCCCGCACTGCCCAGGTGAGGCGCCACGCGCGGGCCAAGAGGAGCGCCGTGACGACCGGCACGTACAGCGCCATCGAGAGGTAGGCGAAGTCGGTGACCCCGATCTCGAAGGCGGCCACCGAGAGTGCCCCGTTCCCCGGGTTGCCGATCGGCGGGGCGCCGACCAGGGAGTCCCAGGTCCAGGTCGTGATCCACGGCAGGTTCAACACGAGCCCGATCGCCGCACCGAGCAGCCCCGCGATCAGGTAGGCGAGCGAGGTCCGCCACGATGCCAGGGCGAGCAGCGTCGACACCGACAGCACCACCGCCAGCGCGACGGCCAGCACGAGGACGACCGGGGTGAACGCAGCGGCCAGCGCGATCACGATCGACAAGACCGCGATGCGACGCAACCGCTCGGCGAGATCGAGGCGCTCGATGCCGTCCACGATGCCCAGGTCGGCGGTCCGCGGATCGGCCGTGCCGATCCCCACGGCCCTGCTCATGAGGTGGACGATCCATGGCACCGACGCGTAGGCGACCAGCGTGTTGAAGGACCCGATCGACATCGCTCCACCCACGAGCGGGCTCGCGGCGTACACGAGCATCCCGGCGACCCGAGCCCGCGTGGAGGGGAACAGCGACACGAGGCGGGACATGCCGGCGATCCCGACGACGACCAGCCCGAGCAGGAACAGGGTGTGCAACAGCCCCATCCGGAACAATGTCGTGACGGAGAGGAGCCCGAGGGTGGCCCACCCGGTGGGGTTGGACGCAGAGCTCCCGAGCCCCGACGGATTCCACCCGGAGGCATAGCTCGACAGCAGGTCGCGCGGGCTCTCGGGGAACGGGAGGAACTCGCCGACGGAGGGGAAGCCGCCCGTGAGAACGGCGCGGGACCCGATGAGGAGAGCGATGAGCACCGCGATCCAGGCGAAGACCGGTGCCGCAGCGCTCTCCCTCCAGCGGCGCACCGTGCGCTCCGCTCCGACGAAGGTGGTGGTCTCGCGGCTCCGCAGGTAGTTGTTCACGCGTGCGCTGCCGCGCTCCTGGAGGCCGGCCACCTCACGTTCGGGAACCTTCCTCAGCGGCTTCACGGCACGCCGCCGCGCAACCAGGGCCGGCGTACGAGGGATCAGACCGACGAGGGCGCGCAGCGACGCCACGGCCTCGCCGAGTCGGCCGGTGAACAGCCCGATCACGAGCTCGAACAGCGTGAGGACAGCCATCTCGATCGACCGACCAGGCACGCGGGAGGCACCGGTGAGCACGGCCACGGAACGCATGCGGTGACGTGCCGCCAACGTGCGGTGTGAGAGGTCGGGCCGCCTCTCGAGCAGTTCCTCACGATGACGCACGCGGGCCATCGGAACCACCACGACGCGGGCCCCACTGTGGTGGATCCGCCAACAGATCTCGACGTCGTCGCCGTAGAAGTCGATCGCAGGGTCGAAACCACCGAGCGTGCGGAACAGGTCGGCGCGGATCAGGAAGAAGGCCGACGGGATGACGAACACGTCACGTACACCGTCGTGCTGCTCCTGATCTCGCTCGCCGGGTTCGATTCCGACGTCGATCTCACCGAACCGGTCGAGGCCGAGACCCACCGACTGGAGAACCATCGGATCGTCCCAGTCGACGAGCTTCGGGCCGACGGCACCCGCATTCGAGCGGTACAGCTCCTCCACCAGGAGTCGGATCGCGGAGGCGCCCGGTGCGACGTCGTCGTGCGAGAACAAGAAGAACCCGTTGTCGCCCTCGACGAGATGCAGCACCTCGTTGGCGACGACGCCGTACCCGGGGTTGCTGCCGACCTCGCGGACGAAGGCGTCGGGGAGCCGGGCGGCCACCCGCTCGGCAACGGACGGCGAATCCTGACCGGACTGCGTGGAGGTGTCGAGGAACAGCAGCCGCAGATTCGGGTAGTCCTGCGCGGCGAAGGCGTCGAGCGTCTCCTCGAACCAGGAACCGGGTTCGTGCGTGACGACGACCGCCACCACAGGCGGTGCTTGTTGGGACTCCGGTTCCACGATGGATCGAGGCTACAGGTGGGTTCCGCCACCACCCCGTCACCGGTGCCGAGACGACGAACACGGAGCCGACAGCGAACGCGTCACACCGGGAGGAGTCGACACGACCCCGGCTAGCCTCTGTGCCGTGCCGTCCTCCCGGCGGGCCGCGGTGCCCGTGTTCCCCTCCATCGACCTCACCGATGCCGACCTCGCGCCCGTGGTGCGGGCGGCGCGCAGTGCCGGTCAGAAGTCGCTGGAAGTCGCCAGGGACGCCACCTACACCGCCATCGGCCTCGGCATCCTCGGAGTGCAGAAGACACAGGTCCGACGCCGCGAACTCGAGCGGACGCTGCGCCGGTAGCCCCGGTCTCCCCCGAATAGGATCGGTCTTCCCGTGTCGTTGTCATCAGCCAAGCTGCGCGAGCGAGCGCCCCTGCCGGAGGGAACCCTTCCCGTCGGTGCGGCTCTGCTCATCGCCGGCATCGCGACCTATGCCTTCTTCAAGGTGGGCAACGTGGCCGTCGGCGGTGACGAGGCGTTCGAGCCCATCGCGTCGCTGTGGTTCGCCACGTTCGCACTGGCACCCGGTTTCTTCCTGCCGCTCGAACAGGAGCTGGGACGGGCGATCGCCCACCGCCGCGCCATCGGCCAAGGCGCCCGGCCGGTCGTCGACAGAGTCGTCACGCTCGGTGCGATCCTGGTCGCCATCGTCGTCATGGTGATCCTGGCCTTCAGCCCGCTGATCGCCATGGACTACTTCGACGGTGACTGGCTGATGGTGATCGCCCTGATCGCAGCCTTCGCGGCCTATGCACCGGCCCACCTCGCCCGGGGCGTCTGCTCTGGAAGCGGCCGTTTCAACGAGTACGCCATCATCATGGGCTCCGACGGTGTCGTGCGGATCATTCTGTGCGTCGCCCTCGCCATCATCGGGGTCAACACCGCCGGTGTCTACGGTCTCGCCGTCGCAGCCTCCCCTCTCTTCGCGGTGCTCTACGTGCAGCGTCGCGGCGGGCTGCGGACCCAACCCGGCCCGGCGGCCGAGTGGAGCGAGGTCACACCGAACCTGGGCTGGTTGCTGCTCGGCTCGGTGTTCGCCGCCAGCCTCCTCAACGCCGGCCCGATCGCAGCGAGCCTCCTCGCGGAGGAGGCCGACGACGCCAAGGTCACCGAGTTCGCCTATGGGGTCCTGCTGGCCCGCATCCCGCTCTTCCTCTTCCAGGCCGTGCAGGCCGCGTTGCTCCCCCGTCTGAGCCGGCTGGCCGCCCGTGGCGAGCTGGTCGAGTTCCGGACGGGGCTCAAGCGCCTCATGCTCGTGGTGGCCGCCGTGGGCATCGTCGGCACGACCGGGGCGTTCATCCTCGGACCGTGGGCGATCGACGTGGTCTACGACGCCGACCTGAGCGGCCGCACGCTGGCCATCCTCGCCCTCGGCAGCACCTTCTACATGGTCGCCCTGGCACTCGCCCAGGCCGTCATCGCACTCAAGGGCCACGCTCTCGTCGCAGTCGGCTGGGGAGTCGGCGTCGTCACGTTCCTGCTCGCCACCTGGCTCTCGAGCGACGACCTGTTCCGCCGCGTCGAGATCGGCCTGCTGGCGTCGTCGGCGGCGGCGATGATCACCTTCGCCATCTCGTTCAAGGTGAAGCTGGCGTCCGGAGTGACCCCGGACCAGGACTCCATGATGGACGCCCTGACCGACATGCCCTTCGAATCCTGAATTGCGTCGTCCGGCACCGCCCTGTCCGAGCCGGTGCCGCGAAGGGACCCCTTACAGGCCGGCCTTCTTGGACTCGATTGCGAGGTCGTGTTCGACCATCATCTGCACGAGGGTCGGGAAGTCGACCTCGGGCTCCCAGCCCAGCCGGGTACGGGCCTTGGAGGCGTCACCGATGAGCAGGTCGACCTCGGCGGGACGGAAGAACTTCGGGTCCTGGCGGACGTAGTCCTGCCAGTTCTCGATCCCCGCCGCCTCGAACGCCCGGATCACGAACTCCTCGACCGAGTGCGTCTCGCCGGTGGCGACCACGAAGTCGCCGGGCTCGTCCTGCTGCAGCATCAGCCACATCGCCCGCACATAGTCGCCGGCGTAGCCCCAGTCGCGCTTGGAGTCGAGCGTGCCCATCACCAACTCGTGCTGCAACCCCAGCTTGATCCGAGCCGCCGCATTCGACACCTTGCGGGTGACGAACTCGATCCCGCGTCGCGGCCCCTCGTGGTTGAACAAGATCCCCGACGAGGCGTGCAGCCCATAGCTCTCGCGGTAGTTCACGACGATGTCGTGACCGAACACCTTCGCGCACCCATACGGCGAGCGCGGATGGAAGGGCGTCATCTCGGTCTGCGGAGTCTCCCGCACCTTGCCGAACATCTCCGACGACGACGCCTGATAGAAGCGGATCGGATTGTTGTGCGTCCCACCCACCATGCGGATGGCCTCCAACATGCGCAGCACACCCAGCCCGGTGATGTTGGCCGTGAGTTCTGCCTGACTGAACGACAACGCCACGAAGCTGATCGCACCCAGGTTGTACACCTCGTCGGGCTGGGACAACTCGAGAGCAGCCACCAACGAGGGCAGGTCAGCCAGGTCCCCGGACACCAACTCGACGAACGGCATCTCCTCCTGCACCCGGGTGGCGCGTGGGTTGCTCTGCCCCTTCACCATCCCGTAGACGTCGTACCCCTTCCCATGCAGGAACTCGGCGAGATGTTGGCCGTCCTGGCCAGTGATTCCGGTGATGAAGGCTCTCGGCATACAGGCGGCGAGTCTATTGGCCCACCTTGAGGAAGGAAGAAGTGCCACGCGCCTGAGAGACCGTCCCTCCCCCTCACCGGTACCCTCCACGCGATGATCGACGTGGCGATCGACTCGGGGCCCCTGCACGGCCACCGCACCGGCGTCGGACAGGCCGTGGCGGGCACACTCGACGCCCTCGGCGATCTCCCGGAGCTCGCGCTCACCCCCTATGTCACGAGCATTCGCGCCGTGCTCGGCCCGAACGAGCGCCGCCTTCCGATCCCCGCGGCGGCCGCCCACCGGATCTGGGCCCGCACCACGGCACTTCCGATGGACCGCTTCCTCGGCAACCCCGACGTGCTGCACGGCACGAACTATGTGGTGCCTCCTGCGCGCTGTGCCCGAGTGGTGTCGGTCTACGACTGCTGGTTCCTCGAACACGCCGACGAGGCGGTGCCCGACGTCCGCCGTGCCGCCGATGTCCTCCGCCGTGCCGTCGACGCAGGCGCTCATGTCGTGACGAGCTCCGAGGCCACCACGCAGAAGGTCGGCGAGCTGCTGGGGACCACATCGGTCACGACCGTCCCGCTCGGGGCACCCCCGAGACCGGGCGCGACTCCCGAACGGCCACTGCGGCTCGGGCAGCTCGACGCACCGTTCGTCCTCGCCCTCGGCACGATCGAACGCCGCAAGAACATCCCCACGCTCGTGGCCGCCTTCGCTCACCTCGCGGCCGAGCACCCCACCGCACGGCTTGTGCTGGCAGGTGCACCTGGGGACGACAGCGCACCGGTTCACGCCGCCGTGGACCGCCTCCCGGTCGACGCGCGCGGCCGGGTGACCACGTTGGGGATCGTCACTGCGGCTGAACGGGAGTGGCTGCTCGCCCACGCAGCCGTCCTCGCATATCCCTCCCTCGACGAGGGTTTCGGATTCCCGATCCTCGAGGCACAACGGGCCGGGACCCCTGTCGTCGCGAGCTCCGTCGGGTCGATTCCCGAGGTGGGCGGCCCGGCGGTTCTGCTCGCTCCGCCACGAGATGCACACGCCCTCGCGGCCAATCTTCACTGGATGATCAGCGACTCCGCCATGCGCACCCGCACGATCGAACGTGGACGCCGTAACGCCGATCGCTTCTCCTGGGAGGCCACTGCCCAGCACCTCCTGTCCGTCTACCGCAGTCTCGTGGCGGCGCCATGAGTGTCGCCGTGCTCTCGGGCGGGGTGGGAGCCGCCCGGTATCTCCATGGCCTCTTGACGGTCGTCGATCCGGAGACCGTGACGGCAATCGTCAACACCGGAGACGACACCGTCCTGCACGGGCTCTCGATCTCCCCCGATCTCGACACGATCACCTACACCCTCGCCGACGCCATCGACCCCGACCGGGGGTGGGGCCTGGCCGGCGAGACCTGGACCACCATGGAGGCCCTCGACCGCTACGGAGTGGTCCGGCCGGAGGGCTCGAGCGCGGGCGGCCGATGGTTCAGCCTCGGGGACCGCGACCTCGCCACCCACATGTATCGCACCGCGCGCCTCGACGAGGGCGCCACGCTCACCGAGGTGACCGACGAGATCCGCCGGGCGTGGGCACTGCCCTGTTCCATCCTGCCGATGAGCGACGAGCGGCACTCCACCGTCGTCGACACGGTGGACCACGGCGAGGTCTCGTTCCAGGACTACTTCGTGCGCCTCCGGCACGCCGTGGCGGTACAGGGATTCCGCTTCGACGGCAGCGCGGGGCTGTCGAGGTCGGCGAGGTCGACGCTGGAGGAGGTCGACGCCATCGTCATCGCTCCGTCGAACCCCGTGGTGTCGATCGGCCCGATCCGGTCGCTCCCCGGCGTCGACGACATCCTCTCCGCACGACGCGACGACGTCGTCGCCGTCTCGCCGATCGTCGGAGGCGCCGCCCTGAAGGGGCCGGCCGACCGCATGCTCACCGAGCTGGGCTTCGAGGCGAGCGTGGTGGGGGTGGCCCGGTTGTACGCCCCGATCGCGTCTGCGCTCGTGATCGACCCGGTCGACGCCGACCTGGCCGATCAGGTGGAGGCAGCCGGCATCCGCTCCGTCGTGACGAACTCGGTGATGTCGGCTCCCGGCGTCGCTCGCGACCTGGCCCGAGCGACCCTCGCCGCCGTGGAGTAGTGCCCTCAGCCCCGAACGTGGCGGAGCCCGGTGTCGAGGTCGGTCCATGGGGACCAACCCAGATGGATTCGGGCACGCACGGGTGACACGGCGAACCGAACGAGGTCGTCGGGGCGTGGCGGCTCGAACTGCGGCTCGTGGCCGAGCCCTCCACTGACCCGCGCCCACAGGTCGCGCACCGACGTCTGCTCCCCGGTGCCCACGTTGATCACCAGCCCGCTGCTGCGGTCGCCGGCACGCACCAGCGCATCGACCGCGTCGTCGATGTACACGAAGTCGCGGGTCTGACGACCGTCGCCGCGGACCACGGGAGGCCGGCCCGAGTCGTACGCGTCGGCGAAGGCGGCGACCACCCCTCCGTCGGGCCGCTGCCGTGGCCCGTAGACCGAGGCCATCGCGAGCGCGCTGAACTCGATCATCGAACGCTCGCGGTAGGTGACGAGGAGGTCGACGATGGCCCTCGCCACGACACCGCGGACACCGCGTGGGACGAAGTCGGCCTCCTTGACGGGCAGCGACGACACGGTCGGCTGGCCGTGGAGCACGGACGCAGGGAGAGCGACGACGATGCGGGAGATCCCGTGATGGCTCGCCGCCTCGAGGGCGGTGAGTGCCCGCTCGAACGCTGCCCCGACCTGACGGGCCGGTACGTTCCCGCGCGGCAAGAGAGCGAGATGGTAGATGACGTCCGGCCGCCGCAGACCGAGGAGAGAGTCCACGTCGGCCGAGGCCGCGTCGAGATTGTGGATCTTCAGCTCGCCTTCGGCTCGGCGCGCCTCGGCCAGATTCGCGAGCGACCCGGCGGAGAGATCGTCGACGACCTCCACGCTGTGCCCTTCGGCCAGTAGACGGTCGACGAGGTGCGAGCCGATGAAGCCGGCACCTCCGATGACGAGGAACCTCACCGCGGCGACGCTATTCGGCTCGCCGGTTCGACGGGGCGACGCTCAGAGACCCAGCGGACAGGGAAACGGGCTCGACGTACCGGCGGGACGGCCGTGCCGGGCAGTCCTCTGACCGGGGATGACGAAGATCCCGGCCGACTCGCGAAACCCTGGGTCGTGCCCTCACCGCGCCGCCTCTCAGCCGACCGGCGGGACGGCCATGCTGGTGAGCGCGGCACCGGCGCCGACGACTCCCTCGGCGCCGACCGTGCACCGGACGATGGTGGCTCGTGTGCCGATCCGGCCCATCACGAGGGACTCACGCACCGTCGCGCCGGCCTCGATGTGGGCTCCGGCGAGGATCACCGAGTCGACGACGGTCGCATCGGCGTCGACGACCACGTTCGGACCGACGACGGAGTTCTCGACCGTTGCGGAGGCCATGACCTCGGCGTCGGCGTGGATCGGCTCGCAGCGATCGTGCCGCCGCAGGTCGCCGAGCAGATCGAGGTTCGCGGCGCGGTACAGGTCGGGCCGGCCTGCGTCGATCCAGTACTCGTCGGTGGGCACACCGAAGAGGCCGCCTTCCGCGGCCACGCGCGGGAAGGTGTCGCGCTCGATCGAGACACGTTGACCTGGGGTGATGTGGTCGAGCACCGAAGGCTCGAACACGTACGTGCCGGCGTTGATGAGGTTGCTCGGCTCCATGCCGACCGGCGGCTTCTCGACGAACGAACGCACCTGGCCGTCGTCGGCGAGGTCGACCACACCGAATGCGGACGGATCGTCGACGCCGATCAGGTGGAGAGTCGCGTCGGCACCGAACTCACCGTGCCGCGCCACGAGAGCCGAGACGTCGAGGTCGGTCATGACGTCGCCGTTGGCCACGACGAAGGTGTCGTCGATCCCCGCCTCGTCGGCAGCGAAGCGAATCGCACCGCCCGTGTCGAGCGGCTCGGGCTCGACGGCGTAGCGCAGCGCGACGTCGCCACATCGTCCGTCGGGGAACGCCTTCATGAACGGCTGGGGCTTGAACCCGAGGGACAACACGACTTCGGTGACCCCACCGCGGGAGAGGCGGCCGATGAGCCGGGCGATCATGGGCATGTGGCCGACAGGGAGCATCGGCTTCGGAATGGAATTGGTGAGCGGCCTCAATCGTGTCCCGAACCCGCCGACCAGGACGACGGCACGCATCACTCGTCGGCTGGCGGGTCGGTCTCGGCCGGGGCCTCCTCGTCGGAGGAGGAGTCGCCGTTGGTCGAGGTCTCGTTCGAGATCTCCTCGGGCTCGTCGTACTGCTCCTCGTAGGCGTCGGCCAACTCGGGTAGATCGGGCGCCCACGGGGGCTTGCCGACGTCGGTGCCGGACGGCACGAAGGCGATCGAGACGACCATGGCGTCGGAGTCGAGACGGATGTTGTTGAAGTCGGCGATGAACGTCGTCCCGTCGTCGGAGTCGGAGTAGTTGCCCCACACCACGGCCTGTAGTTCGGCGCTCTCTTCCTCACCGTCGATGACGCACTTCGTCTCGCCCTCCTCGAAGAGGCCGGTCTCCTGCTCGTAGGGCAGGCCGGCCAACTGCTCGTCGGGGAACTGCAGCTTCGAGTCGGTGAGTTCCACGTCGTACACGTCGAGGAAGACGCCCAGGTTGGCACGCGAGCCGGTGGCGGCGCTGCTGAAGGCGTGCCAGTGGATCGCACCGTCGTCGTGGCTGTGCACACCCGTACGCCGGTAGTCGGCGTTGGCGAGGTTGCCGTTGGCGTCGGTCTCCTCGGCGTTGCCGCTGAGCTGGAACCACTCGTCGCACAGGTAGAAGCCGTACGCGTGGTGCCAGTGGTCGTCGACGGTGGGGGCGGATGCCCCCGCGTCCGGCCGGCTCTGGCGGGCATAGATGACCAGACCGAAGCCGAGCACGACCACGACGGCCACGATGAGGGGGAACAGGGTTCCGCCCTGGAACCGGACCTTCTGGCCCCGGCCGCGTTGAGCCAGGCGCGCGGCCCGCTTTGTGGAGGAAGAAGAGGTTGCCATTTCGCCGCGAGGCTATCGCCGGGCGGGCCGGTTCGGTGGTCGCGCGGTCAGGTGCAGAGCCCCCGGATCAGGCGGTCATAGGCGTCTCCCACGGCCCCCGGCGAGGCCTCCCGCTCGACCCACTCGCGGCCGCGTGCACCCATCGCCCCGGCCTCCGTCGGGTCGGCGAGCAGGTCCTCCAGGGCGCCGACGAGCGCGTCGAGGTCGTCAGGAGGAACACTCACACCTGCGCCCGACTCCTCCAGGATCCCCGGCACCGCGGTTCCGGCGTCGATCGAGGCCAGCACCGGCCGGGCCGCGGCGAGGATCGAGTAGGTCTTCGACGGCACGCTCACCGCGCCGAGCCCGGTTCGCAGAGGCACGACGTGCACGTCCCCGGTCGCCAGCAGCTCGGGCAGCCTGTCGGGCTCGACATAGCCGTTGAACCGCACATTGGCGAGATCAGCGGCCTGTTCCTCGAGGGACGGACGGGCTGCTCCGTCGCCGTTCACGAGAAAGGTCACCTCGGGCAGCCGCCGGGCCGCACCGATGACGAGATCGAGCGACTGGGAGAACCCCACGTTTCCCGCGTAGAGGACGACGGGACCGGTTCCGAGCCCGAGTTCACTCCGCAGGCCGGTCCGACGGTCGAGGGGCAGGATCGCAGCGGTGTCGACGAAGTTGGGGATGACGTGGACGTCGTCGGGTGAGCGCGTCTTCTCCCGAACGTTGGCAGCGAGGTCGTCGGACAGAACCGTGACCGCATCGGCATGGTCGTACGTGACGCGCTCGAGCCACTCCGCCGCGGCGACGACGCGGCGGCTCGTGATCGCCCCGGTGGTGACGGCGGCATCGGGAAAGACGTCCTGGACGTTGAAGACATAGGGCGCCCGGCGGAGTCGGCTGACCATCCAGCCGATCGGTCCGAGGGTCAGCGGTGGCGACATCGCCACCACTGCTCGTGCCCGGCGGAACCAGCCACCGGCGCCGAGACCCGCCACCCCCGCCACGACCGAGAACGCGACGAACCCGACGGCTCGGCGGAGCAGGTTCGACTTGTCGCTCGCCGGGAACGGGTGGAGGCGGGTCACGCTCCCCCACTCGGTGCGTTCGATCCGGACGAGACGACCACGCCAGCCCTCCTCGACCGCGTGGGTCCGGTACCAGGGCAACGAGGTGACCACGTGCACGTCGTGATCCCGCGCCGCGAGTTCCTCGACGATCCGGGTCATCACCGTTCCCGTCGGTGCAGTGTCGGGCGCGAAGTGGGGACACAGCACCACGAGCGGGCGACGGTTCACGCGCCGGCCGCCAAGTCGTACGCCGCCGAGAGTGCCCGCCCGGATTCGGTCGTGGAGAACCGTTCGACCCGCGACGCTCCGGCGGCGATCAGGTCCTCTCTGCGTCGCAGCACCTCATCGAGCACGCCGGCCCATGCGTCGGGTTCGAGCGGCCGGACCAGACCGGCGTCGCCCAACACCTCGGCCACGGCAGGCTGGTCGGAGGCGATGACAGGTGTCCCGAGCGCCATCGCCTCGATCACCGGAGCGCCGAACCCCTCGTACTGGGTGGGGAAGACGAGAGCATCGGCGAGCGCGACGAGGCCGTCACGGTCGGCGCCGGGGACCCGGCCGGGGCGGATCACCCGGTCGGCCAACCCGAGCCGGTCGATGGTCGCGTTGACATCGTCCTCTGCGGCACCCCGGCCACCGATGAGCACCAGCCGCAGGTCGGGATCGGACCAGTACCGGGCCATCACCTCGAGCAGGAACCTGTGCCCCTTGTGGGGGTGGGTGATGGCCGGGAGCACCAGCACGGGACCTTCCCCGAGGCCGTATCGGGATCGCATCTCGGCGGGGTCGGGTGCTCTCCGCCGGAGGTCGGGATCGACACCGTGCGGTACGACCACCACATGATCTGGGTCGACTCCGAACGCGTTCACGACCGTGTCCCTGACATAGCCGGTCGGCACCGCGACCACGTCGGCGCGGCGCACGGATCGGGGCACCATCGTGGACAGGTAGGCGCGACGGGACGAGGAGAAGTACTCGGGGAATGTGAGGTACTGGAGGTCGTGGACCGTCACCACCGTGCGCCCGACCCCCGCCAGCGGAACGGTGCCGCCACCGTGGTGGACGATGTCGGCGGCGCGGGTGCGGCGGAGCAGCCACGTGTGTTCGGCGAGGATGCGCAGGGCTCGGCTGCTGACGGCGATGGGGGCCTCCTCGACGGCGAACGCACTGGTGAGTTCGGGGTGGGCCCCCACGAAATCGGGCAGGCAGTGCAGCGTGACCTCGTCGTCGCGCACCGCCCGCAGGCCGGCCAACTGGCGGACCATGTAGTCCTCGGACCCGCCGACCACGCCGGGAATGCACCAGAGCAGGTTGACCGAGATCGAGAGCCGGGACTCGTCGTCGACGGCGGGATCGGTCATGCCACCACCTCACGGTAGACGTCCACCGTTCGTGCAGCAGCAGCCTCCCACGTCAGTTCCGACACACGGGAGCGCCCGAGTCCAGCCAGCTCAGCACGCCGGTCGAGTGCCTCGCCGATCCCACGCGCGATGTCGGCGACGTCGTGTGGGTCGACCAACACGGCCGCGCCTCCGGCCACCTCCTCGGTGGAGGTTCCCCTGCTCGTGACCACGGCGGCGCCCTGGGCCATCGCCTCCGCGACGGGCAGACCGAACCCTTCGCGGACGCTCGGATACGCAAAGACCGTGGCGGCCCGGTAGAGAGCCGTCAGTTCCCTGTCGGGCACGAACCCGACGAACCGGAGGTCATCGCCCGCGGCCGGCCGATCGTCGCCCCATCCGTCGGCGCCGGCGATCACGAGGGGCAGGTCGACCGACTCCATCGCCTCCGCGAGGCGAGCCAGGTTCTTGCGCGGCTCGACGGTGCCGACGAAGAGGACGAACTCGTCGGGCAGGTCGTGATGTCGGCGCACTCTGTCGACCGACGACGGCGGCACGTCGACGACGTCCACTCCGAGCGGGACGACACGGATGCGGGTGTCCTCGATCCGCTGGTCGAGCAGGTCGCGGCGCGTCGCCTCGCTCGAGCAGATGACCATGTCGGCCCGCCGCCGGATCACCTCGAGGCTCCTCGACATGGTGCGGACACCGTGACGCGTGAAGTGCTCTGGCTGGTGGAGGAACGCCACGTCGTGAACGGTCACCACGAGGGGCAGCGCGGTCGCCGCGGCCACCAGACCCGTTGCGTGGACCACGTCGACGGCCCCCGTCACCGCCTCGACCTTGGGCCAGTTGAGTCGGTTCCAGGCCTCGTAGAGCAGCGCCTTCGAGAGTGGCAGGGCGGCAACCGGGCCGATCGGCCGGAACTCGGGTCGTGGCGGCTCCGGGTGGCGGCCCGCCACGTAGGCCAGTTCCACGTCGGAGCGGCGGTCGAGTTCGCGCCCGACGCGCAGAGCGGCGACGGCGGTGCCGCCCGGCACGGCGTGCCAACACTGCTCCACCGTGTACCCCACCCGCATCGGTGCGTCCCTCGCGCTCATCGCACGCGAGTCTGGCACCGGAGCCCGCCGGATGGACGAACGACCCATGGGGCCACCAGTGGCACGGTGTCGATAGCCTGACCGCGATGTCGCACTGGCTGAACCGACGGGTCCTCGTCACCGGTGGAGCCGGCTTTCTCGGGCGCCGCGTCGTCGCCAACCTGGAGGACCGTGGCGCCGACGTGTACGCGCCGCGCAGCGCGGAGTTCGATCTCACCGTTCCAGGTGCCGCGCAGGAGATGCTCGCCCGGCACCGTCCCGACGATGTGATCCACCTCGCCGCCAGGGTCGGCGGGATCGGGTACAACATGGCCCAGCCGGCACCTCTGTACCTGGACAACCTGTTGATGGGCACCCACGTCATCGAGGCCACCCGCGGCGCGGATTTCGTCGACAAGACCGTGCTGCTCGGCACCGTGTGCTCGTACCCGAAGATCACTCCCGTTCCCTTCGCCGAGGCGAACCTCTGGGAGGGCTACCCGGAGGAGACGAATGCCCCGTACGGAATCGCCAAGAAGGCCCATCTCGTCCACGCCCAGGTCAACGCGCAACAGTACGGCCAGCGGTTCGCCTACCTGATCCCCACCAACCTCTACGGCCCCGGCGACAAGTTCCACCCGTCGGTGTCGCACGTGATCCCGGCCCTCATCAAGAAGTGCGTCGAGGCGAAGGAGCGCGGCGCCGGCCACGTCGACGTCTGGGGCACGGGCTCCGCCAGTCGCGAGTACCTCTACGTCGACGACGCCGCCGAAGCGATCGTCCGGGCCACCGAGAGCCACGTCGGCACCGAACCGATCAACCTCGGCGCCGACCGGGAGGTCACCATCAAGGAGACCGTCGAAGCGATCGCTCGGCTCGTCGGCTTCGAGGGCGAACTGCGCTGGGACACCTCGAAACCCGATGGCCAGCCCCGGCGGGGCGTCGACGGGTCACGTGCCCGGAGGCTGCTCAGCTGGGAGCCGGAGGTCGACTTCGAATCGGGTCTGCGCGACACGATCGGCTGGTACCTCGCCAACCGCGAGGCCGCCGAGGCCTTCCACGACTGACCGAAACCTCGTCGCCCCGCCCACGCGGGCCACGGCAACATGGTGTCATGGGGCATCCGACCTGGCCGCTGTTCGACCTCGAGGTCCGCACACCCCGACTGACCCTGCGTTACATCGACGATGAACTGGCGGTCCGGCTGATCGACCTGGCGCGGCGCGGGATCCACGATCCGGCCTGGATGCCGTTCACCATCCCGTGGACCGACGCGCCGTCTCCCCGGTTCGAGTGGCAGTGCATGCAGTTCTACTGGCAGAGCCGGGCCGAGGTCTCTGCGCAACGCTGGCGGCTCCCGCTCGCAGTCCTGGTCGGCGACGAGGTCGTCGGAGCCAGCGACATCGTCACCCGCGACTTCCCGGTCCTCGCCCAGTTCGAGACCGGCTCGTGGCTGGGACGGCAGTTCCAGGGGCACGGGCTGGGCAAAGAGTTGCGGCTCGCCACGCTCACACTCGGATTCGACGGGTTCGGCGCCGAGTACGCGACCACATCTGCGTACGACGACAACGGGCCTTCGCTCGGCGTGACCAGGTCGCTCGGCTACCAGGCCGAGGGGCGCACACGAGAGCGGCGCAGGAACGAGGCGGCCGACCAGATCCGGTTCCGCATGCCCCGGGAACACTTCGAGACGATTCGCCGCGCCGACATCGCACTCGTCGGGGTGGAAGCGGCGCTCCCCGTGTTGGGAGTCAGCGAAGGCGGATGACGAGTTCCCGGAGCGGCTCCGCGTGGTCGCGCAGCGGCGGCCAGCCGCGCCCCGCCCACGCCGCGTTCTCGAGCACGCTGTTCGCCGGGCGGGGCGCCGGGCGGGGCGGTTCGAGGTCGGCAGTCGAGGTCGGCGACACCATCGCCGGATCGAAGTCGGCCACTTCGAGGATCTCCCGCACGAACTCGTACCAGTTCACGTCGCGTGCGTTGGTCAGATGGAAGATGCCTCCCGGCTGTTCGAACGCGAGCCGGCGAACGGCCGGGGCCAGGTCGGCGGTGAAGCTGGGGTTCCCCCGTTGATCGTCGACGAAGGTCATCTCCCTGCCCTGCTCGGCGAGGCCGAGCACGGTCTTGACGATGTTGGGCCCGTGCTCGCCACACACCCACGAGGTGCGGACGATCGTGCCCCGCTCCCCCACGGCCTGCTCACCGGCCAGCTTCGTTCGGCCGTAGACCGACTCGGGGTTCGGCTCGTCGCCCTCGAGGTACGGGCCGCTCTTGCGGCCGTCGAACACGTAGTCGGTGCTGAGGTGGACGAGGTGCGCACCGGCGGCGGCGACTGCGTCTGCGAGGTGTCCGACGGCGGTTCCGTTCACCTCCATCGCCTTCTCGGGTGCCGACTCACACGCATCGACGGCGGTGAAGGCGGCGCAGTTGACCACCACGTCGGGTCGCGCAACCCTGACCGCTCTCCGGATCGACTCGGGTGAGGTGAGGTCGAACTCGCGGCGATCGAGCCCGAGGACATCATCGCCTTCGGAAGAGCAGTGGAGAAGGAGTTCGCGACCCAACTGGCCCGCTGCCCCGGTGACGACGATCCTCACGACTCTCCGGTCAGAGCGCGGCCCGCGCGATGAGCGGCTCCCACCAGTCACGGTTGTCGCGATACCAGCCGACAGTGGCGGCGAGGGAGTCCTCGAAGCTGCGTTCCATCCTCCAGCCGAGGTCGGTGATCTTGGCGATGTCGACCGAGTAGCGGCGGTCGTGACCGAGACGGTCCTCCACCGGCTCGATGAACGACTCGTCCCTCCCGGTGAGCTCCAGCAGCCGGCGGGTCAGCTCGATGTTCGGCAGTTCGTTGCCGGCTCCGATGTTGTAGATCTCACCGGGCACGCCGCGGTCGAGTACGAGTTGGGCGGCACGGTTGTGGTCCTCGACGTGGATCCAGTCGCGTACGTTCATCCCGTCGCCGTAGAGCGGCACCTTGCGGCCGTCGAGCAGGTTCGTGGTGAAGAGCGGGATGACCTTCTCCGGGAACTG
>CBFCWZ010000006.1:0-27170 GCA_965601935.1 uncultured Ilumatobacteraceae bacterium | reverse complement strand
GGCGATCTGATCGCCAAGAAGTGCGGCTGACCGAACACTGATTCGCCCGACTGGCCGGCACCCGAGTTCGAGCCTCGGGCGGGCACGGGGCGGGACCCCCAGTAGTGCCACGGCGGAGTGGCATTGCCGGCGGGGGTGGCTGAGCCATGTCGGTTGAGTCACCCCCGCCTCAGCCCGACTGGCCGGCACCCGAGTTCGAGCCTCGGGCGGGCATCAGCACCATCACCGAACGCCAGGAGGAGAGCCGACATGGCCAGGCTGAAGTGGGGCCGGGTCACACAGGAGGGGTACGCAGAGCGTCCGGACCAGGAGCCGACGATCCCGCACGAGCCGAGCCTGCCCGGCGGCTTTCGCAAGTGGAGGGGCGACGAGAAGCCCACTCGCAGCCGCAAGCCCGACACGCGTCGAAGCGTTGAGGCGCTCGTGGCCGACCGGCGGCGAGCATTTGCCGAGCGGTTCCTGAACGGCACGGAGGGGCAATGACGACGACCGTGACCACAGCATCCGACCGCGATGTCAGCAGCGCGGATCCGATGACCACCACCACACCAGGCCCGTACCGCACCACCGCCGAGCACGGCTACATCCGCCACCCAGGTCTGCCAGGCGACTCCGACGAACGCCGCCTCATGGCCGACATCTGGAACGCCGTGTCATTGGGATGGTGGGACTACTACACCGAAGCCGCCGACGCATTTCAGTTCCTCGCACAGCGCTACAAGCTGGGCTTCAACCTCAATCTCAACCACAACCCCCGCACGCTCGCCCTCCTCGTCGACGACTTCTTCAACGGCCGCGCCGAACGCGACGACGGATGGTCGGTGCCGTGGCATCGAATGAGAGACCGCAACGGTCTGATCCGATCGGCCACGCTCGGCGTGATCGTCGATCCCGACGAGTTCGGGAATCGGCTGTTCCTGGCAGAAGGCGGACGGCTCTCCCGCGGAATGGACGGGAACCTCACGGGTAGCGCAGCGCCGGCCCGCCAGTTCTACATCGACCGAAAGGTCCGCGACGCCGACTGGGCGACCGAACATCTGACCGAGTGGGTGTCCTGACGCCGCCCCAGTCCCCGCGTGCGCCTCTGGGCGCACAAGAGTGGAAGGAATCATCTTGCTACGTCACGACGACTACCACGACTGCGTCGCGTGCAACAACGCCCGTCGTCAGGCGAACATGGGCCAGTACATCTACTCGTGCTGCCCCGATGGGCACGTGGTCAAGTCCGAGGTGCAGTACACCGACCCGGGCGTCCATCTCGACCGCTCGTGCGACAGCAACGGCGTCCACAAGCGGGGATACCGGCGTCGCTCCGACGGGATGAAGGCGATGCGGCAGCAACAGACCGCCGGGCTGGTGAAGACCCGCCTGTCGGTCTACAAGGCGCCGTGTGGGATGTATCACATCGGGAACGAACCCGAGGGCGACAGGTCAGCTTCGATCGCGAGGTGGTCCGACGGCACGACAAGAGAGAAGTGATGGCTCGACCGGAGTTCAACAAGGACCAGCTCCGCAACATCGCCGAGGCGAGCGACGAGGAGCGGCACGCATTCATCGGGCGTGGCTGAACGATGCGGTCGAGCGTGCTTCGAGCACGACGATCGATGCTCTCGGTGGCGGCGCGCCCGGTGTCGGGCTCAGCAAGAGTTGATGGTGCCGGTGATGGTGAAGTCGACGACGGTGGCACCGGGGTCGGACTCTGATCCTTGTCCGGCGACGGAAACCTCGCCCGCATCGGAGACTGTGGCCTGTCCGGTGCCTTCGAACTCGACGGCTCCGGTCACCACCACGCTGACCTCGCCGCCACCGGTAGAGGTGACTCGGAACCCGGCGTTCTCGCCCTCGACGGTCATTGACAGGTCGGTCTCGTTGGGGATCTCACAGGCCGTGATCGGACCGTCCACGTTCACCTCGGCGGTCGAAAACGTCGCTGAACCGGACGCTCCGGCAGGCTCGGTCGCTGCCGTGTCACCGGCGCTCTCCTCCTCGGAGGCCTCGGTGCCCGCGGTGGAGGTGTCCTCTGTGGGCACGGTGGTGTCCGCCGCGTCGTCGTCGTTGTCTCCACACGCCGCCAGCGTCAATGCCGCAACGAGCGCGAGGCCGACGACCCGTTTGCCGGCTGCCCGAGTGCTGTGGTCGCCGCCCTTGTTCGGGCGACTCGTCAACGTGTTCGTGCCCATTGCTCCTCCTCTGCTTCTTGCTGCAAGGGCTGCCGGCGACCGTGTGCGATCGCCGATGCAAACCGAGGTCAGCGTACGCGGGATCGACCCCGACAATCTCAGCCGTGGCCTCGGCGCACCGCGCCGTGCACCTCGTCATACGAGCACACATCTGTCGGCAATGCTGGCGGCTGCACGGCCTGGCCGGTCTCGAAAAGGGGGCGCGGAGGAGTCGTGCGGGCACACCTGCTGGCCTCCGACGCGGAGCCCGAGGTGATGGTGCGGGGCGCTTGACCGGCCCGTGTTGCCGGACCACATGAGCAGCTCCCCGGCGGCAACGGCTCGGCCGACACTCGTGCCGTCGAGCTGGCTGCCGTGGCAGTAGATGTAGCGGGTTGCGTCGTCGCCCGCGATCGAGACGCCGACGCCGTACGTTTTGTCGCATCGTCCGAGTTGCCGACAGTTGTGCGGCCGGTCGACGACGCGGGCGACGGTCCCGCCCCGTACTGCGTAGATGGGCGATCCGACCGCGATCATGAGGTCGCCGGCGGGGTGATCGTGATGAGGTTCGTCGAGCACGCCTGGGTCGGCGGCGATCAGTGCCCGGTCGATCGGTCGTGGGTAGCCGTCCTCGGTTGGGGTGGCGCCTGCGCAATCCATCGCTCGTGCGGCGGCGGCCTTCGCTTCGTAGGTGGTGAGCCATCGTTGCTGGTACTGGCGCACGGTGAGGCGGTTCCCCGCCCCTGGTGTCGGACGATGTCGGGCCGGCTCGGGTCACTGGCCCACTTCCGTGACGCACTCGCCGAACTCGCCCGGCGAGCAGGTGTCGCACCCGACGAGGCACCTGCGCGAAGAGCAGGAGGGCGGCGGGAGTCTCCCCGGTGATCGTGCCGAGGTGGGCGCCCTCGGGGAGCGGGGAGCCCTGCTCCTCCAAGAAGTCGAGCACGTCACGGCGCCAGATCACGAACGCGGATGCGGCGGGGAGGGCTTCGATGCAGCGCGACGCCGGTCCACCGACGGATGTCGCGTCGCCCGGCGGCCGCACGGCTCAGCACCCAGATGTCAGGCTCGGCCACGTGGTGGACCGCTCCACCAGGTGCGTGACCGTCGTCGACCCGGCCGGGACCGATCAGCAGAGCGTGACGAACTCGTAGCCACGCTCGCGCAGGCCGCTGATGATGTCGGGCAGCGCAGCAACCGTGCTCGATCGATCCCCGCCGCCATCGTGGAGCCCGATGATCAGCCCTCGCCCGTCGGCGCTCGCCAACGATGCCGACGTGAGCTCGGCGGCGGAGACGTCGTTTCGGTAGTCGTCGGGATTGACGTTCCACATGACCTCGGGATACAGGCCGATCTCGCGTCCGACTGTGCGCACCATGACGTCAGTCGACCCTTCCGGTGGGCGATAGCAGCTGGGTCGGTGCCCGGTCGCAGCCTCGATCGCGTCCGACGCGGCGGACAGCTCGGTGTGGATCCTGAACCACGTCGACTCGGCGAGATCCCGATGCCTCCACGTGTGGTTCTGGAGCGAGTGACCTTCGTCGAGCAGACGCGTCAACGTCGGTTCGTTACCCGCCACGCTCGCGCCGACGACGAAGAACGTCGCGTCCACCCCGTAGTGGTCGAGGATGTCGAGGATCGGCGTGGTGAACGGACCGGGCCCGTCGTCGAACGTCAGCGCCACCTGGCCCTCGCCGACGGCGTGGACCTGACCACCGTCGATCGTCATCGACCCGGCGCCACCCGGCCACAACTCGAGTGACGTCAACGTGACCGGGCCCGCGATGCCATCGGCGGCGATGTTGATGTCGCGCTGGAACGCCCGCAACGCTTCGATCGCTTGCTCATCGAAGCGCGCGCCCGTCGAGCTGACGTCGTAGCCGAGTTCAGCGAGACGTTCGAGCAGGCACCGCACGTCGGCACCGCTCGCGCCCGGCTGCACGGCAGCATGAACACGACAGGGCTGATCGTCGGCCCCCGTGGTTTCGGCTGCCGCGTCGCCAGCCGCGCTCGGAGCGATGATCCGTCCCCCGCCGACCGATGTCGACTCGCCGGAGCCGCCATCGAGCAGCACGAACACGACGAACGTTGCCACGGTCGCCAGGACCAGGAACAGCGGAATTCGGCTCGGTCGCGCCAGTGCAGCCATTTCTCACACTCCGAGCACGCCCCGGATCTCGTGCGAGGCGCACGTCGGTCGTCGTTCCAGATGATACAGAACGGGTGTCCGCGATGCGACCGCCAGAGGACGCACGGGCTGAATCGGCGATGCCCGCCGTCATGGCGTCGATGGTTCGTCGAGTGACTCGACCGCCGTGTGACGAGGTTTCGCCCGCGGCGTCAGGTCGGGGGCGGCGGCGATTGGTGCGAGGCCGGTTCCGGCGGGGCGATCTGGCCGTATCGCTCTCCTTCGAGATCGGCGAGCACCATCCGCATGGCGCCCGCGTCTGCGCGCATCGGCCCGCGGAACGGGTCGCTGAGGGCGAGGATCAAGGCCAGGTCGAGAGCGATGAGCAAGATCAGCCCGAAGGCCACCAGGATTGCGACGCCACTGCGTGCCCCGGCAATCGCGACGGCGCTGATCGACAGCACCACGCCGGAGGTGAACACGAGGACGAACAGCGGGGTGGGCAACCCGTGGCCGGCGAGGTTCAAGCGGTAGCGGCGGGCGATGGCGAGTCCCTCCGCCGCCCGGAGCAGTTCGTCGGACACGGCAGTGCGAACCGCGGGCGCGATCGCGGCGGCACGAACGCGTTGTTCGAGAGCGTCCAGTCGGGCGCGGGTTGTCGGTGTCCCAGGGTGGGATCGATAGCCGTGGGTCTCGAGGGTGCCCCATTCGTCGTCCACCCCGGAGCGCAGGTAGGCGATCAGTTCGCGGCGCAACTCGGCGCCGCCGATCTCGGGGGTCTCACTCGCCAGGGCGAGGCGGACGCAGGCATCGGCTTCGGAATGGACGGCACCTACGGCGGTGCGGCTGCGGCTCCATTGGCCGGTGATGACGAACCCGGTGAGGAATGAGAAGAGCACGCCCAGTGCCGCGACGACAGACGATGACGTCGCCGCCAGCTCACGTTTGTCGTCGTCGGAGACGAGCGTCTCGATCGCGACTGCGACCGCAGCGCTCCAGGCGCCGAACCAGACGAGGAAAGTGCCGAAGATCTTCGGAGACGACCAACTCGACAACGTGTAGAGCAAGCGATCGGTCCAGACCGCGACTGGACTCCGGGCCCCGGTGCCACCCATGGGCCTGATCCTGGCACAGTGAGGAAGCCACGAACTGGCCGGGATCCGAGGAGCACCGGCCAGCGCGCGGCCGGCCGCGTCGTGCTCGGTCTCCGTCGAGTCCTACCGAGCCGTCGTCGTCACCGCCTTGGCCGCGGAACTCGCCGGTTCGTACGGCGGCGTCGCCGCGGGACAGAGACCAACGGCGTCACCGAGGGCGGCGAGAGGTGCAGCGACCCCGCAGGCTGTCTCGGGCCGATCCAGACTGGAACCGATCTCGACTGCGACGGTGTCTCCGGTCCGCTCGAGGCGATCCCGGCGGTGAGTCGTCGCGGGCTTCGGTCTGGATTCTCGAGTCCGCCGACAGTCCGCCGCCGAGGGCGTCGTCGAAGTCGTCGGCTCTGCCGAGGGGTCGATCTGATCCGACGTCCCTGGCATCGCGACCCGGCGGCGAAGCCTTCGTGCAACGATTCCGCACGCGTGAGTCAGGCGACGTCATCGTGTTCTGCCCAGGAGACTCCCGGACGCGATGTCGAGCGGCGTCGACCATGCCCAGCATCCCGAGGGCGATGAGGACTCCGAGGCTCCAGCCACCGACGACGTCGGCCGGTAGGTGGGCGCCGTGGACGATGCGGGTCGAGTCCGACGAGTCCGGCGACGGCGGTGATGGTGTTGCTGCCGCTGCGTACTGCCCAGTTCCGCCAGCGTCCTCACGCAGCGTCGCCGACCGAACCCGGTGCTCGGTGGCGGGTTCCGAGGTCTAGGTCTCCAGACACGATCGCTCGGCTGATCTTGTCCGTGACCTCTCCACCGTGGGGGTCGAGGTCGGCCATCTTGATCAAGCTGCGGAGCCGCTTCCACTGAGCGCTAGTGAGGCCCACCTTCATCGGCCCCGATCCGGCTGTGTCGCAGGTTCCCGACAGCCATCGACCACACACCGGCGATGGACATGACTGGGAACCGCGCGGAGAGGGCACGACCTGGGGTTTCGCGATTCGGCCGGAGTGCTCGTCGTCCCTGGTCAGGGGGCCGGCCGTCGAGTCGGTTCGTCGAGCCCGCTTCCCTCTCCGCTGACCTCCCTGGCACGCAACGGCGTGTGGTTCAGCGGAGCTGGCCGACGACCGTTCCGGTGCGAGTGTGAGACCCGTTCGCAGCGGCGGGGGAGACGCCCGGGCCGCGGTGTGGTTTCGGCGGCCGACGGAATCGGCAGGGCCTTCCTCGGGCCGGGATCAAGAAACGCCGTACATGCAGAACCGGTCGAAGCGGCTGTTCAGATGGCTCGCCCAACCGTCGAAGTAGAACGGCCGCATCCCCATGCCCTGGCCCATCAGGTCGGTGGGACCGTTGACTGTGCGGCCGTGTACGTCGGTACCGACGTGGGAGTAGACGTCGGCGCCCGGACTGAGCTGTGAATCCGAGAAGATCCCGCCTTCGAGCCCCTCACCCGGATGCTGCAGCCCGAGGAAGTGGCCGAACTCGTGCACCGCCGGCACCTGGCTACCGTTCGAGTTGACGTCGTCCTCGTCCAGGTTTCCGTAGCCGAGGAGCGTGTTCTGACTCGAGCGGATGAACGTACCCGAGGCGTTGGCGACGACGTCGACCTCGAGGTCCTCGCTGGTACTCATCTCGTCCATCGGGGTGAAGTCGATCTCCACCCTGGGAGCGAACCCCTCGTCATGGCACTCACACGTCGTCGACATCGTTCCGCGGGTCAACGGGCGGATGCGGAACGAGTTGCCGTTGAACGCCGACTCGACCTCCTGCTCGAACTTCGAGCGGAACGTGCGCTTGCGGGCGTCGGTCCACACGTCGGCGCCGTTGTCCTCGAAGATGGTCTGGACGGTGTACGTCACGGTCGAGGTGCAGTTGGTCGTGTCGTCGTTCCACGACTCGCGGCGCAGCACGCTGTCGTCGCCGCTGCGCTGCTGCAGTGTGTGGGCGAGCTCGTGGGCCAACAGGCGACGGCCCTGAGAGGTCGTCGGGGCGTACTGGCCCCGCGCCATCACGACGTTCTGACCCACCGTGAACGCCCGCGCCTGCACCGAGCGGGCCGAACGGTCGGCGTCGGGTCCGGTGTGAACTCGCACCTTCGAGAAGTCCTGCCCGAAGCGTGCTTGCATGAAGTCCCGCGTCGGCGAATCGAGCGGTCGCCCCTCCGTGCGCAGGCCGAGTTCCGCGGCGGGGCGTCGTGCCGAGGGGGACATCGACGCGTCGGGCGCCAACGACCGGAGCAGTGTCGGACGGGCTTCCTCGTCGGCGTCGATCCTCTCGGCGAGGGCGTCCGCGGGCATTCGCATCACCTCGTCGGCCACCCGGTCGGCCTGCCGCTCTCGCTCGTCGAGTGGTGATCCGATCTGCAGCCCGCTCGCTCCGCGGTCCAGGGGACCCGAGTTGCACGAGCAGTGGCCGGCGGTCGAGCCGCAGCCGCAGGAGCGCTGGACGAGCGACCCGCCGGCCCGTCGGGTCGACGAGGAGGGACCGATCGACGGTCGTGTTCGGGTCATGGCCATGGACTCCTTGCTCACTTGGTGGCTCGGCGCCGGAGCACTCGCCGATCAGTCTTGCGCACCTTGACCGTCTTGTCTCCTTTCGTCCGATCTACCCCGTCGGTCGGGCCCGTCGACTTCTCGCCGGTGTCGTCTGGTTCACGCTCTCCACGGACGGTGAACTCTCCGCTCACCGTGACGAGCTTCGCCGACGGCTGCCCCGCGGGGAGCTGGACGGCCGACACACCCCGCGCCGTGCCATCGTCGTCGGCGACTTCGATCCGGAGGTCCTCGAACTCGCCGTCCGGCGTGAGGCTGAACCCGCCGAGCACGTTCGTCGTGCCGCGGGCCACGACGGTGCCGTCGGTGGTGCGGGCCGTGACCGCCAAGCCCGCTCGTGCCGGTTCGCCGGTCGTGGCGTCGACGCCGCGCCCGACCACGACCGAGGGCTCACCCTTGGGGAGTTTCACCTCGGTGGCCCTCTGCCGCGCCTTGGCGACCGCCCGATCGCCCTTGGCAGCTGACTCGACACGCTGATCGCGTACGGCCCGATGCATCTCACGAGCCCGTTCGCGGAGGATCGCCACGCTCGTCCCGACCCGGTCCCGCACCGGCTCCACGTCGCCGAGTTCGACGGAGGGAAGGTCGCGTGGACTCTCGGCGCCGGCCAGCGCGTCGAGCGCGGCGAGAACGGTCCTGGCGACGGCGGGTGCGTCACGGTTCGTCTCGTTGCGCCTCGAAGATGTGGTTCGTTCAGCCATCGTTGTCGTCCTCCTAGAACTCCGAATTGAGACCCACCGCTGCGCCGCCGGCCACGGTCAGGCCGAGACGGGCCCGATTGCCGGTCACGGTGCCCCTGACGATGTGCCCGACGTCGATCGCGTCGGCCAGGTTGTGGCCGACGACCGCTTGCGACACGCTCCCGATGCTGCGGATCGCCGAGGGAATCTGCAGCGTGGGTCCGCGGACGAGGTTGGACGTGACGACCAGGTCGGTGGCGGCTACGACCACGATCCCGTGGCCGACCGCCGGTAGCGCGGCCTGGGACACGTTGTTGTCGCAGATTCGGGCTCGACACGCCTGCCCGGCGGGCTCGGTGGAGTCGCTCGAGAACACCGTCGTGGACGCCGCGGTCCCGGTGGCCCGCGGCGTCGACGCCGCCAGGTCGAGATAGAGGAGCACGTTCGCGACGAGCGCCGGTGAGATCACCCACTCGCTGAGATCCGCGGCGCCTTGCACCGCGATGCCGGGGACGTTCCCGAGCGTCGAGACCTCGTTGTCGGCCACCGACACGGCGCCGAGCACGAGAGTTGCCGCGATCCCCGCGATGTCGCCGACCACCGAGCGCATCGATGACCGGCCGGCTGATGCGGCGTGGATCACGACGTTGTCGGTGATGTTCACGTGGAACGCCCGGTCGATCTCGATCGCCGAGAGGGTGAGCACGTTCGAGCCGCCGCAGGCCGTCACCCTGTTGGCGTGGATCTTCAGGAAGGCGAGGTTGTGGGCGACGATGCCGCCGATCGTGTCGACCACGCCCGCCTCGATGATGCGGGCGTCGAAGCTGCAGTCTCGCACGGCGTTGGCGTCGATGTCGACGCCCACGGCGTTGGCGTCCTCGTCGACGAGGATTCCGACCCCGCCCATGTGGCGAATCGTGTTGCCGCGAATGGCCAGTTCGGCGACAAGGGTGAGCGCCCCGAGGTCCCCCAGCGCGGGAATCGGCAGGTAGGTCTCGGCGACCCGGATGCCGTGGCCGTAGCCGCCGGTGATCTCGTTGTCGGTCACCTTGGTCTCGGTCATCCAGAACATCGGCGACATCTCGACCTGCAAGAGCGCCGCCGCGACGACCAGTACGAAGAGCTCTTCGACCGGTTCGTCGCCCTTGACGAGGACGCCGCCCCGACCCCAGGACCGCACTTCGCCGTCGGGCGGAACGATCACGGTGTTGCCGGAGACGTCGGCACCCGGTGACTTCACCCAGATCGCCGGCCCGGCGAAGACCTCCTTGATCATCCGTCCGACTGGTCCGAGCGGGATCCGGTACGGCGGTCGGCCGACGACCAGACCGGGTGGCTCTTCTGGGGCGCCCACCCCCTCGGGGATGCAGCGGGCGATGTCCTCGACGGCCGAGGGCGCGAGCGAGTTCAAGGTTGCCCGGGCCCACGGTTGCTCATAGACGGGGTCTCCCAGCGCGAGGGCGTCGCCGACCGCCTCGGTCTCCGCGGACGCCCGGAGGGTGGACAGCACGTCGGCGAGCACGTCGACCACGACACCTTGCTCCTGCACCACGTGATTGCCGCGGATCTCGACCTCGTACAGGTTCGACTCGAGGACCACCGATCGGGTGCGCAGCGTGTTGTCACGAATCGTGTAGTCGGTGTCGAGGATCCGGAGCAGGGTCTCGAACCACATGTCGACCAGGCGTTCGATCTCGTCGAAGATCTGTTCGAGTACCACCCGTTGTTCGCCATCGACACTGTCGAGCACGGCATCGAAGAAGCCCGGCAGCCGCTCGGCGACCCAGCGGACACCCGCACCGAGCACCGCGGACAGCAGCGCCGGGTTGCGTCCGAACACGCCGGCGTTCACGACGATCGCCTGCTGCCGGCCGGACAGCACTTGATTGCCGGCGATGCGCAGACCACCGAGCGGCAGGTGATCCTGCAGTGAGATGCCGAGGTCGGCTTCGATGTCGTTGCCGTCGATGGTGAGGTCGACGATCGGGGCGTGGGAGCCGCCGTCCCCGACGTCGGGCCGGTCGGCACGCTGCAACGCGACAGCGACGAAGGCCAGGATCGGGAAGCCGCCGTCCCGTCGGAGCAGTGCCGCCTCGATCGCGTCGACGAGGCCGCGGAGGTCGAGCAGGTCGACGACTTCCTCGAGCAGGATCCACCAGAGCAGCGCCTCGAGCGCCTCGTCGTCCACTTCCTCGCCGCCCTCGGAAGCCACCGACCGCAGCCCTCGGGCGAATGCGGGGACCGCCTGGGCGACCTCCGAGAGGATCCGTCCCGGCGGCACGTTGGCGATGCCGATCCGGCCCTCGATCGTGTTCTCGTCGATGTCGATCCTCGATCCGGCGGCGAGTGCGACACCGGCACCGTTCCGAGCCGAGAGCACGTTCTCCCGGAGATCGGCGCGATGCAGCACACCGCCCAGCACGGCGACGTCCGTGGCGGCGATGGTCGTGGTCGACATCGCGCCGCGAACGAGGCCGGCGGCGCTGAACCCTCTGGCAGCGGTGAGGCGGCTGGATCGGATGGCTGGGTCGACCCACACGAGGCCCTCGATCGCCGCCCGGCCACTGCGGGGATCGGTGGGTGACCCGAACACGAGGTCGAAGACGGTCGCGGCCTGGGCCGGGTCCTGCATCACCGCGCGCGGCAGCCGGTCGGCCAACTCGACTTCGGCGGCTCGATCGGTCGCCAGCCCGGCGAGCGTCTCCCGGGCGAGCGCCTCGATAGTGCAGTGGTCGACGCTCCAGTCATGGGCGGTGAAGGCGGCGATCCCACTCGACGCGAACCGAATGGTGGTGCCGGTCAGGGACACGCCGCGCACCCCGACGAGTGCCGGGCCGGATCGTTCCCTCCGGTCGGCCAGCGTCGGGAAGCCGGCGGTCGGCCAATCGACAGCCAGTACGCCGATGCCTGCGACGATCGAACAGCGCTCGATCGCGGCGTCGTGGACACCACCGAGCAGCACCGCCCCGGACCAGTCCTCACCGCCGACGACCTCGGCATGGAACAACTGCAGGCCGTGGAGGCGGACGTGGCGGGACACACCACCGTCGGCATCGGCGAGGACGCGTATCAGCCACGGCACCCCGCGACCGGTGACGAAGAGGTCGCCGATCTCGACCGAGCGGCTCCCGCGAACCGAGATCCCACCGGAGCCGGACCCGTCGGGTGAGAGCACCAGCTGGGCGCCCGGCTCGCCGTGGACGGAGATGTTCTGTCCACCGTGAATCCGCAGCGGACCCGACCACATGTGGGTTCCGCGGGCGAGACACAGGCAGCCGCCGCCCGCGGCGATGGCGGCGTCGATCGCCGCCTGGACGTCGTCACCCACCTCGATCCGCCGGCAGCAGCCGTACAGGTCCAGTTCGGTCAGCGGCGGGAACTCGGGGCGACAATCCTCGGGTTCACCGCCGAGAACCAGTCCGAGCACGCAGTAGTCGCGTTCGATTCCGTGCTGCTCCTGGAAGACCGCACCGTCGTCGGTGTCGTTCTCGGTGGGCCAGAGCACCCCCTCGCGCACGCCCGCCCGCGCCGGGACGAGCCAGTGGTCTCCTGCCCGGTAGATCCCGCCTGGACGGAACTGGATCTCCACGCCGGCCTCGAGCGGAAGCCATCCCGTCTCGTCGATCTCCAGGGCTCCGTCGGCGGCGACCGTCACGCCAGTGCGCGGGCGATGGTCCCAGCGTCGCGCGAGCGGGTGGGCATCGGGGTCCTGGGCGAGCGACCCAGGAAGGCCGGCGCTCAAGGTCACCTGGCGGTCGGCGGGATCCACCCCGTCCACGCTGTACAGGTCGTCGACCTGCCCGGAGAGGGCCGATCGATCGTCGACGACTTCGACGATGTCCTCCTCCTTGATGGTCAGATAGGCGTCGCGCCCGGTGTGGCTCACCTCGACGGTGGCCGGCGCACCGGCGGACGCGACGCCGGTGATCGGGTAGACCACCGACCCGTTGTCCCTACTCCACTTGAACGTCGGCGGGAGCCCCGCGCTGTTCGTGCCCTGGTGCACCTCGATCCGGTACAGCTGGTGCTCGAGCCGGCGGTAGCCGGCTTCGGGCGGGACCAGGCAGGGGTCGTCCACGGAGGGGTCCGGTTCGGCGCGGGCGCGGAGCGCCGCCACTCCACCGCCACCGGAGGGCATCCAGCCGTGGCCGAAGTCGTCGCAGGTCGGGTCGGTGAGAGCGGGGTCGACCTCCTCGAGTCGGACCTGCCAGACGGTCTGGGCTCGTGTCGTCGTGTCCGGGCCGGAGTCCGGCCCGCCCAGCGCAGGTTCGCGCAATGCCTCGTCCTCGTGCTCGGTGATGTGGCGCTGCCACACCTCGAGGTAGCACACGTAGTCGCGTGTCGGGTCGAACGGCGCAGGTGTGGGCAGGTCGGGCTGGGTGAGATAGGTGGTGGCGCGGCGGACGCGGGCGGCCGGTGAGAACGCAGACGTCGGCTGCGAGAGGGCGAGGGTCCGTCCGAGGACGCCGATGATCTCGGCGACGACCGTGGTCGCGCCCTCGGAGAGCTCCACCCACTGACCAACGTCGAGGAGGCGGCCGTCGACGAGGCGGGTCTCGACCTCGATTGCCGAACCGGCCGGAGCACTCGTCAGCGTGACCGGTGTCGCGTCGAGCTCACACAACAGACCGTCGACATAGATTCGGCCGGGAGCGAGGAGCAGATCCTCATCCCCCGCCGCGTTGGTCAGGGTGCCGACGATGCGGAACCCTCCGTCATGGATCGGCGCGCCGCACAGGCCGATGACGTCGCGCGACTCGGTGCGATCGAGATGTTCGTCGATCGCCAGTTGCTCGTTCCAGTCGGCGTCGAGTTGGACGCGGCCCTGCTGCATCCGCACGCCGCGATAGTGGCGATACTGCCGGAAGCTCTCGCGAGTGACGTCACCCTTCATGGCGTTGGTCCCTTCATGTCACGAACCGTGGGCCCGCCTCGAGGCCGAATCGCAGATACTCGTCCAAGGCGGTGGCCAGGTTCTCCAGGCGATGGGGGTTCATGAGATGCCACCAGACCCCCATCTCGGTCTCGTTCTCGGCACCGCGCCCGATCTCGTGAGCCGTGACCGGTGTCAGCTGCACGTACCCGGGGCGTCCGAAGTCGACATCGGTGAACAGCGGGCGCACCCGCGATCTGATCGCCGTTGCGACCTCGCTCGGAAGGTCGCCGACGTGGGCCAAATCGAGTTCGCGGGAGCGCTCCACGAGGGCCAGGTCGGGTTGGCACCGGTACCGGCGCGGGGTGCGCGAGTCGAGATTCGGGTCCGGGTCCCGCGGCACGTAGCTGAAGCGCATGCACCCGACCTGGGTGCGTCGCGCCACGACCCGACCGTCGAAAATCGACTCGGAGCCGAGGTCGATGCGCCGCACGTCGACGGAGCCGAGAATGGTCGAGCGCACGAACGTGCACGCCGGCCCGGCGTCGCCGCCGGGCGCGGCGACCGCCGACCCCGCACCCCCCGCATCGACGATCGACTCCTCGACCACGACCGACTCGACTCCGGGGTCGACGGCGATCGGCCCGGAGATGGAACGGATCAGCTCGAGGGTCAGGTCGTCGTTGCGCTGACCGTCGGCATCGACGGCGTCCACCCGGACCCCGCCGCGCGCCGGGACGACGGTGCAGTGGTGGATCGACAGCCGACGCAGCCCCCCGGGGCGGACGGTCACGCTCCCTTCGATGAGCACCCCGTCGAAGATGACGCGTCCGCCGTCGTCGGCGCCGCTCGGAGCAGCCCCCTCGATCTCGATGTCGCCGACCACTGTCGGGCGGAGGTCGACCGGCTCGATCCGCCCGGGACGTCTCGGCTGCTGATTGCCGTCGGCGTCGTAGGTCGTCGGCCACTGCCCCGCGGCGACGACGAGCATCTGCGCAGGGCCGACCACCAGCGCGTCGGCACCGGTGAGACCCTCGGCGTAGATCGAGTTGTCCATCACCGTGATGAGACCGACAGCCTGATCGTTCGCCGCCGCGATCGCATTCCACGCCGCGACGGCAGCGGAGAAGGTCGGGAAGATCTGGTCGGAGCCCACCGCCGGCGGATCCGGATCGACGGCCACGCCCGCATGCCAGGTGACGCGGTCCTCGATCGTGGCCGGGGGATCGACCCACGACCGCACCGATTCGGTCCGGTCGTACACGCCGGCGCCGACGTCACCGCTGAAGCCGTAGGCGTAGCCGACCCGCAGTTCATCGGCCGCCTCGCCGTCGGCGAGTGCAATGCGGCCGAGCCGTGGATCCACGCCCACCCGGATCGGCATCGGGCGGCGGAGTCGGTACCGGGTGCCGGTGGGGAGTGCCGGGGCGAACGGGACGGCCGTCTCGATCGTGGTCGGCCCGCCCACGGCGGCGACCTCGACGACCTGGTGGGCGGCGACGATCGAGTCGCCAGGCTGGAAGTCGGTGTCGAAGGTGGTGCCGACCCCGATGACGGTTGTGCCGGAGCTCGTGATCGTGCCGAGGCCGCGTGCTGACGAGGTGTACTCGATCGACGCCGGCGGTCGCCGCCAGGCCCCGCCAGGGCCGTCGGACAGATCACAGATCGCGATCTGGTCGGGCGGGACCGGGTCGGCCTCGCCGGCGAAGCGCACCTCCAGCACCGGGTCGTCGTCGAACCATCGCGTGCCGCGCTGTTGCTCGAGTTCGGGTGCCTCGTCGATCGCACCCTGGCGGAGCGCGTCCAGCTCGTCGTGGAGGGCGCGGCGCCGCAGGATGGCGGCGACGTGGATCTCGTCGGCGCGGTCGGCGATGTCGGTCTCGGCCTCGGGTGAGTTGAACAAGGGAGGAGCCTGGTCGATCGCGCTGAGATCAACGGGTTCGAAGAAGAAGCGGAAGTCACCGGCGGCGAATCGGCGCGCCTGGGCGTCGGCAACCGGATAGGCCTGCAGTCGCCACAGGTACAGCCCGATGTTCAAGATGTTGTAGCGGCCCCGGTCCGAGGCGATGCGACGAACCTCGCCGGTGTGGGTCGTCGACTCGAACGCGGTCCCGGCAAGTTCGGGGATCGGACTGCGCAGATCGAGGGTCGTCCGGTTGTGCGGCCGCAGGTGGTTCAGGTACTGCGTCGTCGACAACAGCTCGAAGAACTCCACGGCCCGGGCGGTCCAGCCGGTGACGTCGACGGCGAGTTGTTCGAGAACGGTGAGCGTCCCTTTGCGCCGGCGGTAGGCGATCGTGTTGGCGACGTACGCCCTGCGACTGAAGTTGGCCGAGCGGATCTCCTGCAGATTGCGCACGCCCAACAGGTCACCGATGTAGGGCACGACCCACTCGGCACACGTCTCGATGAACGCGTCGTCGTAGAGCTGGGCGATGTCGGCTTCGATCCCGTCGATCTGGCCGTCGACGATCGCCAGCAGGGCACGGAGGACGCCGTCGCCCTCCTCATCGTGCCGCCGGTGGACCGCCGGAAGCAGGTCGTAGAGCGACGTGCGCTCGGCGGTCCCGTGACGCGGCGCCGTCATCCCATCGCTCCCAGGTCGATCCCATTCGGGTTGACGAGCAGAAGGTCCGCGGGCTCGACCTGATCACAGCTGAGGGCGACGGCGCCGGCCGCCAGTCGGGCCGGGCTGGCCGCCAACACCCCGAGTGGTGGCACGTCGAGGGTGGCGGTCGAACTGCCCTTCAATTCGAGGCGATCGATGTCGGCGGCAATGACACCCTCGACGCGGTGGACGACGTCCATCACCTCCGCGACCGACACCCCCTGGGCGAACCGCCGGTTGCGGAACGAGAACGCATCGCGTATGGCCTCGGCGACCTGTCCCCGAACGATCTCGGCCTCGAGCGCTGGATCGGTCCTCACGGAACCGACGACGTCGAAGGACAACGGTCGATAGGTCGAGACACACACCGACTCCCCTGGATCCCGGGCGGCGTTCATCGACTCCAGGAGAAGGTCGAGTTTCTCCTTTGTGACCGGACCGCCCGAGGCCGACCCGACGGTGACATGGACGACCCGCCGACCGACGAGGCGGATCACGTCGGCCCGAGCCTTGCCGATCCCGGCGAACGTCGCCGCGAAGTCCTCGAAGTCGGTCAGGGACACGATGCGATCGAGCGTTCGCACGGTCATCGGTGCGTTGTCCCGCGCCGTCGCCATCGTCTCAGGTTCCTCGGCTCCCGCAGCCGGAAGTGGATTCGTCACCGACTTGACACCGGGCGGTTTCGTGAGGATGAGCTGGATCGTCTCGGCGTCGACCTCGCCGGCGGTACCGATCCCCACCCGGTACTTCGAGGTGACGTTCTCGATCCCTGACGGTACCCGTGCGCCCTGGCGTCCGTCGCCGAACTGGATTGTCGGCACGGCATCGTCGTCGATGCGGACCGTGTACACCTGGTCGCCCGGCTGGGATCCGTGCAACGAACGCCGTTCGTCCCAGAGCCGCCCGTTCACCCGTAGCTCCAGTGTCGATTCGCGCCCGGAGTCGGTCGCCGCGGAGGTGTAGGTCAGCGGGTTCCGCGGCAGCGTGAACCTCTGGTTCGCCAGCGCTCCGTCGCCGCTGCCGATCGGTTGCTCCACGGTCTCCCCGTGGTTGGCCCAGCACACGTTGGCGTGGACGCGGACGGTGCCTCGGGCGTACTCGCGCTCGAGGTCGTTCTCGAAGCGCAGCTGGGTCCGGCCGTGGGCGTGCTCGATCTCGGCGATCGTCGCCACCTCGGTCGCCGTGACGCCCGCCGGATCGACCGTCTCCCCTGAGACGGCCACGTCCTGACCGGCCGAGAGCCCAAGCACCATGTGGGCGAGCTCGACGGAATCTTCGGCGACCGGTTCGTCGATCTCGAGCGCGGCGAGGGGGAGCCATTCGCTGGCGACGTGGGCGGTGGTCCCGCGCACAGGAAAGGCGACCGTCTTGTCCGCCCCGGTCAGCGACAGGCCGGCGACCTTGCCGGCCATGCCATAGTCGGCCAGCGAGGCCTCCTCGCGGTCACTGATCAAGAGTGCCTCCCGTCGCAGTGAGCCGGCGACCCGCCCACTGAGAACGATCCACCCTTCGTCGAGGACGCTGTCGAGGTCACGATCCAGGTAGAGGTCGCTCCCGCCGTAGGTGGTGCCTTGGGAGTCCTGCCAGATCGTCCGGCCCTCCCACGACGACGGGTAGACCGGTTCGACGTAGGTCCAGGCGGAGGTCGGTGGGTCGCTCCCGGAGCCGTCGGGCAGATAGGTGAACTCGCCGAGCCGCTGGTTGACCGGGAGGGCCTCGTAGGGCATCGCGTTGTGTCCGAACATCGAGGTCCGCTGCCGCAGCACGAAGACGCCGTCGGTCGCATCGGGGTCGGTGTCGACGAGGTCGGGTATGAGCTCCTCCACCGCCGCCAGGAAGTCCTGGGACGACCAGACGCGTTCTTCCAGGAGGACCTGGAGGTCGGACTCGGAGATCGGCGACTGCATCGTCGCCCGCACCGCCGTCGTGGTCATCGGCATGGGTCCCGAGCCCGAGACGGCGACGGCCGGCTCGCCGACGGCGGAGCTCGACGGGGTGCCGGTCGAGCCTGGCGCCGTCTGGACGCCGAGCACCGTCGTGGACTGCTCCGAGCGCTCCTCGACGTCGTCGACGACGAGCACGGCGGTGCCGCCGTCCACGTGGACGACCACGAGGTCTCCGGGATCGATCGTCAGGCCCAGCCCGTCGACGAAGAGTGCGGTGGTCGGCGCGGGCGTGCCACCGATGTCGAGTGTGACGAGCCGGCCGGTCTCGTCGATGCGCAGGCGCTGCCGATGCCACCGGCGCGGGCGGAGTTCGTTCCAGGCGCTGTAGGCGGTGAAGTCTGCCACGGTCTCGAACGTCTGCGGCAGTGCCCCGTCGACCGGCAGGCTCTGCAGTTTGGTACCCGCACCGATGTGGGCGTGTGACGCTGCCACCCCAGGCGTCTCGTCGAGGGTGAACACCAACACGACGTCGGCGGCGACGCCGGGGCTCAGCTCGTAGCCGATCGAGCGGGCCAGGTCGAGGATCGAGCGGCGCTCGGTCGCCGTGCGCAGGTAGGTCTCGTTGGCGACGCGTTCCTGGTAGAAGGAGAGCACGTCGAGCATCACGGCGGCGGCGTCGAGTACGGCGATTGCCGGATCGTCCGATTCCCTGGTGCCCAGCGCCGCGAGGGGCCGCGAACCGCGGTGGGTGCCGGCGGTCAGCGTCTCCAAGCCGAGCCGGTGCATCATCTCCCGTACGAACGAGGAGTGTGTACCGACGCGGTACCCGACCTCGTGCAGACCCGGGCGGTTGTACCGCTCCTCGTGTTCGATGCCGGCGCAGCAGCCGCAGTCGTCGAGTCCGGGGTGGGCGCAGCTCACTGGGCCCCCAGCATCGTGAGTTCGATCCGCCCGTTCTCGGGCGCATTGGGGTCGTTGTCGAGTTGCGGGATCTCGAGGCGGCCGAAGGTGATCTTGGCCTCGGCCAATTCGTTGTCGGGTTCCTTGCCCCACCTCTGGAACGTCGTCACGTCGACCCACCGCACACCGTCGACGGCCATGACCGAAGCAACGAGGGCGCTGAGGTGCAGCTCGTCGCCGAAGGTGAAGTTGTCGGGATGGAAGAATCCCTTGTGCCCGTCGCGGAACGTGCGGCAGGAAAGCTCGCGGATCAGCACCTGCTTGACGTCGGCGCGGAAGTACCCCTCCTGGACGCACACCGTCAGGGCGAGATCGAGTGGCACGAAGCGCGGCCCGTCGATCTCGACGTCCTGGCCGGCCAGCCGATACCGGTCGAGGTAGCCCACGAGGTCCTGCTCGAACGGTGGGTCGACGGGTGCACCGTCGAATCGGTCAACGGTGACGAACATCGTGTGCCAGCTGCCGGTCCAGCGCCGGGTGCCCGCCGCCTTCTGGATGTCGGCGCGTCGTTCGACCACCTCCGCGTGGTCGCGCTCGGTGACGGCCCGCTCCTGCACTCGGAACGCGTCGGGCGCGTACAGCCGGACATGGTCGGCCGCTTCCGGGTCGACCCCGCCTCGCGCCGCGATCGGGTTGCGGACACCGGTGACCGCCGTGGAGAGGACCCCGTGAGCGGTGCCGTCCACGCCGACGACGTGACCGATGCTGTCGTAGCCGACGTTGCCGCCCGTGCCGTTGCCCACGCGATAGCTCGCGGTCAGCACCGAATGTGCGCTCGGTCGGCGCCCGTTCTCGTCGTCTCCGAAGCGCAGCGCGGGGGTGCGGTCGTTGTGGACCTCGGCCACGAAGTCGCGGGCGAAGCGGTCGCTCCCAAGCAGGTCGCGGACCGGCGTCCACGGGCGATCGAGTTCGTCCAGTCGAATCGCCGGAAGGGCGCGCTGCGGGTCCTGCTCCATCGTCTCGGTGGCGCTGACCGTGTCGGCCACCGACGGTGGTGGCGTCGCATGGGTGAGATCTGCGGTGTCGAGGCGTGGGCGGAAGGGGCGCAGGCTGTCGGGAACGGTCAGCTCCTCGGCGTCGGTGATCGTGCGGCCGTGGTCGACGAGTGTGATGTTGGCCCGGACCGCGGCCAGGTCGTCACGAAGGTCGCCGTCGATCTCAGCGGAGATGCACAGCGGGAACGCAAGCGCATCGGCGTGGTCCCACTCGATCTCGACGATCGCCTGTCCGGGTCCTCCGTCGATCGGCAACGGGTCGCGCAGGTGGGGCCGCGGCGTGCGATCGATCTCCACGCCGCCCACGACGACCGCGTCGGCCTCGGGCTCGACCCTGGTCAGGCGGACCGCGTGACGTGAGTTCGGGTCGGCGTCGGCGGCCAGACCGGACACCGGGTCGTGGCGTTGCTCGAAGATGATGACGTCGCCGACCCGCAACCGGAGTCGGTCGGCCGCGTCATCGCCGTCGCGCAGCGTCGCCCTCGTCGCGCCCCGTGGCAGGCAGCACTGCTCGTCCCCCCAGGTGTGGAGATCGACGGTGTTGTGGGACTCGAACACCACGCGGTGGTCGGCCGCTTCGAACACCACCGGCGCCAGCTCCAGCGCCTCGACGTAGGGATGGTTCTCACCGGCCGGTCGCGGCTCGCTGGCGGGGAGGATCGCCGGCGGAAACGTCGGCAGCCGGGTCGTGAACTGAGTACCGGCGGCGATCGGCACGGCCGCCGGTCCCGCAACGTCCAGGTGGACCCACGCCCGCGCGTTGACGCCTTCGTGTAGTCGGTAGTCCAGCAGCCGTCCGTGACGCCGCAGCGAGGGTCGTTGCTGAGCCGTTCCCGGGTAGGCCTCGGTCGCGGCGGCGTCCTGTCCCCAGCTCAGGCGGTCGCCGATGTAGGCCATCGCCTCGACGAGGGTCACCTGGACGTCGGGGATCTGATCGCGGTCCTGCCACCCGGGCAGCAGCACGGAGAGCCGGTCGAGCATGATCCGCCGAAAGCCCGAGAAGTCCCGGGCGAGATAGTCGATCAGCGGTTCGGTGGCTGGTTCCGGGGCGCACTCCGTGTCCGGCGCACAGTCGAAGTCGTGGACGCATTCGGCCTTGAAGGAGAATCTCGTCGACAGCAGCACGGGGTCCCAGACCGACTCGTCCGACTCGTGGATCTGGAGCGTGTAGCTCGAGTGGTCGCCGTAGCGGTCGGTCCGCACGATGAGCACGTCGTCGCCCAACGACCCGTAGAACGCCTGCTCGGGCGGGGTGAGGGCCGGGTCGAGCGTCGTCGCCCGGGCGGTCCAGATGACGTCGACGTCGGTCACCCGGACGCCACCTCGGATCTCGACGGCGTCGGCCGCGACGTCGTCGATCAGAGGGAGCAGAAAGGTGACCAGCAGGGTTCGCTGGCGATGCTCCTCGGTCGGCGACTCGAGGTCGAGCACCTCGATGAAGTCAATGCCGTTGCGTCCGTTCGCCCGGGCGAGGCTGCGGCGCTCCTCGTCGCGGCAGAAGTATTGCGTGCCCATCAGACGTCCCTCGCGAACGTGGCGGCGCGGCGGTCGCCGGTCTCGGCGTCGGTGTAGACGACCGTGATCTCGATCCGGTTCTCGTCGTGGGCGACCGACACGCCGTCGACGACGATCACGTCGGCCAGCCACTGCTGCACGGCACCCTGGACGACCGCCTTGACCGATGCGGCGAGCTCCTCCCCGTTCGGGGCGAAGACCAGCCGTTCGACGCCCGCGCCGAAGCCGGGCCGGTTCACCCGCTCGCCCTGCGCGGTGAACAGTACCTGTTCGATCAGATCACGGATGTGGTCGGCTCGGTTGGTCGTCGCCGTGCGACCCCGCTGGTCGATCGAGAACGGGTGGTCGACGTGCACGTCACATCCCCCCGACCCGGATCTGGGTCACGACCACGTTCGGCGGGCCCTGCGGGAGCTGCTCGGGGCTGTGGCACAAGCCGACCGAGGTGCGCAGGATTGCCGGCTGGCCCCCGACGAGAACCCGGGCGGCCGGACGCAGCCAGCGGGCGAGGATGCACGGCGACGGCTTCGGACCGGGCAAGGTGAAGGCGCATCCGGCGATCGGATATTGGTCGGTGAGGGTCGCCACCGGTTGGCCGCCGACGAGCACCCGCGGGTTGCCCGGGACGGTCGAGAGTTGCCCGCCATGGGGGCACATTGCGGTCGCGCCGAGGTGGAACAGCGGATCAGCCACGGCACACCTCTGCGGTGTGGCGATCCGGGGAGCGCAGCACGTTCATCTCAGATCACCTGCAGTGCCCCGTTGTTGATGTTCACATCGGCGGGCGAGAGCTGGATGCTGGCACTCCCACAGCTGATCTCGATCCCGCTGCTGGTGAGGGCGATCCTGGTGGGCACGGCGACCGACGGCGGATTCGCCTCGATGGTGATGCCGCCGGCGCCCGGTGTGTCGTCCACCTTGATCGTGCAGTTGCCCGTCCGCAGAATCTTGACGAACGGTGTCGCCAGCGGATCGGGTGCTTCTCCGATGCCCCAGAAGCACCCGGCCCAGATCGGGTAGTCCGGGTTTCCCGCCTCGAACTCGACCCACACGTTCGCCCCGATCGGCGGCAGCGCGAACAGGCCCTCCTGAGCACCGGCGTAGGGCGCGTTCGGCATCGCCCAACTGAGCGTGCCGGATCCGAGGACGGCGGGGACGCTCACCTGCAGCCTCCCCTGGAGCTGCGGGTCGATGTTGTTCTCCACCCGGCCGCGGTACTTGCCGTAGAACTGGGTCATGGCACCACCACCGGTGTGGTCGATCCCAACCCGTCCCGAGTGAGGGTGAACGCCTGGGTGTAGGAGCCGCGGGCGATGCGGTGGGTCACGGACTTGACGTAGAAGAGGCCGTCATGGCTGAACCCGGCACCCCGCACGCCGACCAGCCCGCGGGCCCGGAGGAAGCCGCCGTACTGGGTTGCATCGAGGCTTCCGGTCAGGGTGACGGTGTCGGCCGCGGCGTCGGTCCGCGCCTGGGCCCGGGCGTAGGCCTGCACGGCGTTCAGGCCGCTCTCGCGCAGCCGGGTGCGGCGGATGTTCGGCATCTGGGTCACCCAGCTCGGCAACAGCGCCAGGGGCGGCCGGACCGGGGCAAAGGTCTGCACCGGCACGGTCTCGTTCGTCAGCCGATCCTGAACTTCGTCCTCGACCACCTCAGGCGTCTCGGAGTTGGTCCGGACGCTCGAGATCTGGGCGTTGGTGTGGGCGCCCATGCCGATCGTGATCGCCCGTTGTGGGAAGTCGAGCAACTTCGGCGGCCCCCAGTAGGCAGTGCTGGTCATCGGTGCGGGACCGGGCTCGACGTAGAAGACGTGGCCGTGGCGTTCGGCCATCTCGACGAGATACGCGAGGTCGGTGCCCTGCTGGACCGGGATCCGTTCTGTCGGGATCGGTGGGTCGATCATCACCGGGGGGATGACCATCGGGATCAGTCCGTAGCGGGCATACCCGGCGATGATCTTGGTGGCGATCACGGTCTCGTCCTGAGCCGGGTGCTCGACGGACTTGTCCTCGAGGTTCATCAGTGCTGTCAGGTCGTCGCCGGTGACGCGCAATAGCGACTGGCCGGGTTGGTGACTCGGTTCGAGCTCGATGTGGGTGATGACGCCGTCGAACAGCAACTGGGGGATGCCGCCGAGCGTCACGATCAGCACGATCCGGTGGAACGGCCGCAGCGTCGGGAGCGTCATCAGCTCGTAGTCGAGTACCGACGCGGGACCGGACCGACCGACACCGAATGAGATCTGGAAGGCGGACGGCCGGTTGTCGGTGTGGGTCACCTCGATCTCGTGGATGACGTCCATGAGCGAGGGCGGGGCCGGCAGCGCGACGGTCGGCCCGATCAGGAGCTGCAACATCGTGCCGAGAGGGTTCATCATCGTCGCACCTACATCCTCGGCAGCGGGATGTGCAGCCGCCGGCCGACGACTTCGAGTTCGTCGGGTCGAAGTACGTCGTTGGCGTCGCAGATCTGCCAGTAGAGCTCGGGATCACCCAGCGACGCTGCGGTGATCAGGTCAAGCCGGTCCCCGCCCTCGACCGTGACCCACGTGAGCGTCTGCAGAGCCCCGGCACCGGGCAGGAATCGGCGGCGGCGGTAGGCGACGTGCCGGCCGTCGGCGAACACGTAGTCCGCCGTGTCGACGTTGTAGTAGCGGCTCGTGTATTCCATCAGGTCTCCAATGTGGCGCTGACGGAGCCGGCGATGTTGTCCACGCTGCCGACGACCGCCATGGCTTCCTTGACGACCTGGTGGGCCATGAAGAGCGCGAAGCCCGGATGGGTGGGCTTGAAGTCGTTGTAGCTGAGGACGCGCAGGCCGAGGCTCACCGAGGCGCGAATGGGGTTGAGGTTGATGTCATAGGCCTCCTCGCTGATTCCGAACGACGTGAGTTGCACCGGCACGACCCGGGCCGCTCCCCAGATGAAGAGAGTCATCGGGGCATCGGGTGGGATCACCTCGATGACGCCGGCGGTGGCGAGCGCGCTGTTGAGAATGACCGACGCCGTCTTGGGATAGAGCAGCATTTCCATCGCCGAGAGCTGGGGGTAGATGCCGAGGGTGGTCGCGATCGGGTCCTGCACCTCGAGCTGGTCGGTCGCGTCGATCTCGACTTGTACGTTGATCGTCTCCTGCGGGGCGCCGCTGAGACGCAGGGGTTCGGCCCGTCCGGCGGTGGACGTACCGCCCGTTGTGGTCGCCGACAGCGACCGGGTCATCGACGCGGGGTTGTACTGGAAGATCACCACGCTGGCGAGCGGGTTGAACAGATCGAGCCCGATGATGGCGCCCTTCATCACCCGCGGTGTGCGCGTATACCCGGTCACGGCGCGCCGCCCAGATGGTCGGTGAGCAACTGGTGCAGCGACGCAGCCACGGCCTGTGCGGAATCCCCGAGCACACGTCCGTCGGGCAGTTCCGACTCGACGACATCGAATCGCTGTGACTCGGAGACGTCGACGTGGACGGTCGACAACAGCTGCTCCAGATGAGCTGGCAACCCCAATGCGACCGACCTCCGTTCGCTCTCGCTCAAGCCCGAGACGACGACTTCGTCGATGTGCACGTGCACCGGCGGCATCCTGCCGGGCCTCATGCCCAGCCTCGCAGCGCGGCGTCGGGGACGGTCTGGTCGAGCTTGGCGAACTCGTCCCTGGCCGCCCGCCCGAGATGGGCCATCGACAACTCGGCGTCCTCGTCGGCGGCGTGGAATGCCGCGTTCATCGCGATGTTGCGGATGTTGCCGCCGGCGACCGAGAGTTGGGCGAGCAGATCGGGGCGTAGCTCGCCGGTTGGCAAGGCGGCGGGGAACGCTCCCTCCCACATGCGTTCGCGGAGTTCCGTCGTGGGGAAGCGGAAATCGACGATGAACCGGATCCGGCGCAGGAACGCCTGGTCGATCGCGTCGCGGAGGTTGGTGGTGAGGATCGCCAGACCTCGATAGGTCTCCATCCGCTGGAGCAGGTAGCTGATCTCGATGTTGGCGAACCGGTCGTGGCTGTCCTTCACCTCGCTGCGCTTGCCGAACAGGGCGTCGGCCTCGTCGAAGAGCAGGATCGACCCGCCCATCTCGGCCGCATCGAAGACCTTGCGCAGGTTCTTCTCCGTGTCGCCGATGTACTTGCTGATCACGAGTGACAGGTCGATGCGGTAGAGGTCGAGTTCGAGCTCGTTGGCGAGCACTTCAGCGGCCAACGTCTTGCCGGTGCCGCTGCGGCCGCTGAACAGGGCCGAGATCCCGAGTCCCCGGGACCCGCGTTCGCCGAATCCCCACTCGTCGTACACGGTGCTGCGGCGCCGGACCTGGGCGGCGATATTGCGCAGCACCTGCAACTGGTGTTCGGGCAGCACGAGGTCGTCCCAGGTTGCGGTCGATTCGACACGCTCTCCGAGCCCCGGCCCACGAGGACGTGACTGGGCCCGCGCGCAGCTCCAGAGAGTCGTCGGAGCCTCCCGGGCGAGGCCGTCGACGTAGTCGTGGCCCGCCTTGCGGAGGTCGTCGACGCCGAGGTCGAACTGTCGCACGACGGCGGCGATGTGGTCGTCGGACGCGACGCCACCCGGGATGGCGTCGATCCAGAGTTGGCGCTGTTCCGCCGGGGTCGGGTGCCGTACCTCGAGATGGCTGCTCACACGATCCCGGAGCTCGAGCGGCTCGCGGCCGGCGAGGACCACGGCGCCCCGTATCCTCTCGGCGACAGCTACCGCTCGGGCCGGGAACTCGTCGTGGGTGACGAGCAGCGCCCGCCCGCTCAGGGCGGCCTCGCGCTCCCAAAGCCGCACGAGCAGTGTTCGTTCGTGGACCGTCTCGGGGATGTCGCGGTCGGCAATCTGCCACAATCGGGTGCCGAGCAGCCCGGCCGCGGTCGCGGCGACGTCGCGCAGGGCGCGGCGGTCCGCCCCGCCGAGCTGGGTCACGAGGTCGTCGATCGTCGGGTCGGCCCAGCTCGCCGCGAGCTGGTCGGCGACCGCCTGCTGGCTCGCCGCCGGCGAAGTCGACAGCTCGACGGGTTCGATGTACCCGTCGAGCCGCTCATCGAGGAAGTCGACGCCGAGCAGGTGATGCACGATCCGCTCGTCGACGCGCAGGGGGGACAGCACCGGCGACTCACCGGGTGTCGTCTCCACCATCTTCCAGTAGCGCAGCGCGCCCGACGGTGAGATCGCGCTCCAGTGCGCGTCTGGTAGGGCGGCGAAGAGGAGGGAGAAGGTGGGTCGGGCAGGTGTGTGCGACCCTGCGATGGCCGCACACAACGCGGCGATGTCGGCGTCGAGCTCGGCTCCGGCCAGCAGGACGAGCGCGTCCCGTTCGAAGGGCGTCAGCCCGAAGACGGCCGCCAGCGTGTTGATCGCCGCGTCGGCCCCTTCGGGCATCTCCTCCCGGGCGCGGCTGAGTTCGTCGCGGACCGCCGTCGAAGGGCCCGTTGGCGTCGTGCCCCGCTGGTGGCGGTCGAGGTGCTCGCGCATGGCTGCGAACACCGCGGCGAGGTACCGCTGGTTCGACTCGAGCCAGGTCACGAGACCACCACCGTCGGACCGGTGAACCCGGTGGCGTCGAAGTCGAGCGGGCTCAGCACCGCGTCCACGCCGACCCGCAGCCAGTACTCGCCGGTCGGCGTGCCGGTCAGGTCGAACGAGAGCGTTCCGGTCGCCGCGTCGACCGTCTGTTCGACCTCGAAGAGCTGTGGTGCCGCCCCGCGAGCGCTCGCCGGTGTCTCGCGCAGGAT